>JAPPLI010000164.1 GCA_028819495.1 Gammaproteobacteria bacterium
ATTATATTGCACGCTTGTACTGGCCGGGAATGCCCAGGGAACGCCAGCGGGAAGCCATGCACGTCTTTGCAGATACTGTCATGCCCCTGCTGCGTTAAAACCCTGGCCCGGTCCGACGCCGAAATTTCTTCTGGAGATTCCCCGATGAAAAGTCATAACATCAACAAACCTGCCGCACTTTATTCCATCATTGCTTGCATTGTTCTCGTGTTGTTGCCGGTATCGATGAGTGCCGGCGAAACTCTTGCACTGCATGGGGCGACCTTGATAGATGGAACTGGTGCGCCGCCCCTGGAAAATTCCGTGATCTTGATTGAGGGAAATGAATTTGCCCGGGTCGGTTCCGCAGACGATATAAAAATCCCTGAAGGAGCCAACATCATCGATGCAGAGGGGAAATTTGTTATACCGGGGATGATGGATGCGAACATACATTTGTTCCGGGATGTTTCGATTGAGTTTATTGCCAGATACGAAGACAGGCTGGAACTGCTGATAGCGGAAGCTGCGCAAATTGCCCTGAAGTACGGCCTGACGACCGTATTTGATACCTGGGGTCCGCTGCAACCGCTTATGAATGTCAGGGAGCGTATAAACAGGGACGAGATACCGGGCAGCCGCCTGTTTGTCGCAGGGAACATTGTCGGGTTAAGCGGCCCGTTCGGCAGGGATTTCAATACACGCGCAAGCTGGGTCGCCCCGAAACGATTCGTGAATCGCATCAACGCCATGTTCGAGGAAAATACGGGACCGCAACTGTCCCTGCTGAGCCCCGAGCAATTACGCGGTGAGATTAAACAATACATCGATCGAGGCATAGATTTCCTGAAATATGCCGTCAACGGTCACGATTGCAAAGGTTGTTCCGGATTGCCGGAGAAATTGAACCTGGCCTGGCTCCTGCTGTTCACGCCGGAAGCCCAACAGGTAATAGTGGAGGAATCGCACAAGGCAAATATCACCGTACAGACGCATACAAACACGGTCGTTGCCCTGCGCCAGGCGGTTGAGGCCGGGGTGGACCTGATGCAGCATTGTGCGCTTACCGGGGAACACCCTATCCCGGATTCACTGATGCAACTGATGCTGGAAAAGAATATCCACTGTGCTGTTCAGCCGCGAACCTTAAAGCGGATCGAAACGGAGAGTAATAACAAAGATATCTTCAAGCGCTCGCCAAAAAGTCAGATGACCAGGCACGAAAACCAGGTCAGGCTGATAAAATCCGGTGTTCCCTTGCTGCTGGCTACCGATGCCGGTGTGGCGAATCCGATCAAAACCGAGGTGGAAGCAGACAAGGACCAGTTCGAGGTTGAACACCCGGAAATGATTGGTGAGGCTCACTTCATATGGTTTCGCGCAATGATTGAAAAGGGAATGACACCCATGCAGTGCATTGTGTCTGCCACGAAAAATAATGCTGCAGCCTACGGCAAGCTGGATCAGATAGGCACGGTTGAAAACGGCAAACTGGCAGATCTTGTTGTGCTCGACAGAAATCCGCTGATTGATATCGAGAATATCAGAAGTATCTCGATGATATTCAAGGACGGCCAGATAGTAGATCGCGAGAACTTGCCGTTGGAGCCGGTACTGACAAAATGATCCCCGGGCGTTTCAAATCAATTGCCGTTGGTTTGCTGTTACTGACCAGCTTGCATTTATCCTGCTACGCGAATACCGATGAAGCAGGAACAATCATCCGCAATGTGAACCTGATCGACGGCACCGGCAGGGATATCCAACCCGCTGTCGATATCGGTATTCGCGGTGGAACGATTGCAGAGATCGGAAAAACGCTGCAATGGAATAATACGGCTGAAGTTATCGACGGCCATGGCCGTTTCGTCATCCCGGGTCTTATCGACGCTCATGTCCACCTTGATACCGCGGTATTGGCGCAATTAACGGAAGCTGAACGAACCGAGGTTATTCGTCACAACCCGTATGCGTTTTTGTATAACGGCGTAACAACCGTTCTGAATGTTTCTTCCGAAGATGAATGGATCTGGGAACTCAGGGAAGCACAAAGAACCGGAGAGCTAATAGCGCCAAGAATCTATGCTATGGGCAGCATGTTTTCCCCGAAAGACGGTTGGGGCTATGCGGCAGGCTTGCCGGATGCACACTCGGCAGAAGAAAAGGCAAGACATTATGTGTCAATGAAGACGGACGGGTTCAAAATCATCCTTGAGGATGGACTCGGCCGTAGCGGCAGATTTACGGAAATGCCTGACGACATGCTGAATGCCATCACAGCAGTGGGCAGGCAACATGATATACCCGTGTATATCCATGCAATCAACATCGAGGAGTATGAAAGAGCAGTCGCGGTGGAACCAAAAGCTATCGTGCACGGACTGGAAGATCCCATACCGGAAAACAGTGATCTGCCGGCAAAACTGAAACAGGAAAATATTTATATCGTTCCGACCCTGAGCCTGTTCAAGTCGTTTGTTACCCATGACGGTTCCCTTGATTCAGACATCCTGCGCAACAGCATCCCCGGTTTCATGCTGGATTACGTCAAGGATGAAAAATATATGGAGAATGAGCGGAGACTGCTGAACAGCTACACCCAAATAGATTCATACGAATGGGTCGAAAAGAAATTACCGGTATTCATGAACAATACGACCCTGATGCATCATGCCGGTATCAAGCTGGCTGCAGGGACGGATGCCGGGGGAACTGTGGGCTACAACTTCCAGGGTTATAACACCCCCTGGGAGTTGAAATTGTTCGTGGAGTGCGGGCTGACACCGATGGAAGCGATTGTTGCGGGCACCGGAAACGGCGCCGAGGTTATCGGTGCTGAAAATATTCTGGGCACGATTGAACCGGGCAAACTCGCGGATATGTTAATCCTGGCAAGCAACCCGCTTGACGATATAGAAAATATCCGGGATATTGATTTGATAATCCAGGATGGAAAGATCTACGAGAGAGACTTTTTTGCGTATAAAGAAGAGAATTTATAACCTGATGTCCGTATAGTTTCTGCAAATGGCTTATCTCAGTTCCAAACGGCAGTTTCTGAAGACAGGATTCTTCGGTCTTATCGGTATCGGAACCGCCGGCCGAACTTTTGCCCGGAACAGCGCCAAACCCCATGTTCTGGTAGCTGGCGCAGGGGCCTTTGGTGGCTGGGCCGCACTTTACCTGCTACGCCAGGGAGCGCGTGTCACGCTGGTCGATCCGTGGGGACCGGGCAATCCCCGTTCAAGCTCCGGCGGCCAGACCCGCAACCTGACCGGGGCTTACGGAACGCCCGAGGTGTACCTGGAATGGGCCCGACGCTCAATGCGGCTCTGGCAGGAACACCAGCAACAATGGCAGCTTCCGCTCTATGACCCCATCGGTGCCCTGTGGATGGTTCGCGAAGACCTTACAATCGGGGACACGGCAACCGACCGGACAGCAGATTACACGCGCTGGATGGATGAAGACGTCGAGGGCGGAGAAAAACTGACACCGGATGAGGCCCATGCACGCTTTCCTCAAATTAACATGGATGGTATCCGGACAACTTTATACGAGAAGGAGGCCGGCATCCTGTTTGCCCGGCGCGCCTGTTATGCGGTCATTGATGGATTCCTGGCGGAGGGAGGCGTCTACCGTCAGTCCGGCGTGGTCTCAACACTGATCAAGGACGGAGAAATGCAGGAAGTCTCGCTGAGCGACGGTTCACGCATCAAGGCGGATCGCTATGTCTTTGCCTGCGGCCCCTGGTTGGGCAAGTTGTTCCCGGACGCGGTCGGGAGACACCTGACGGTAACACGCCAGGAAATCTATTATCTGGAAGTTCCAAATGGAGACAAACGTTTCTACAACAGTCAATTGCCGCATTGGGTCGACTGGGGGCAGGAGATCTGGTGGGGTGTCCCTGCTCACCAGAAGTGGGGATTCGCAGTCGCCGACCACGGTCTTGGACCGCGTTTTGACCCGACATCCGGCGATCGGCAGGTTTCTGAAGCAGGTAAGGAAGCGGCGCTTACGCAAGTAGGTTCCCGCTTCCCGGGGATGAAAGAGGCCGCTTACCTCACAGGTCGGGTTTGCCAGTATACGAACACTCCGGATGGGGACTATATCATCGGTCGCCACCCCGAAGCGGAGAACGCCTGGATCTACGGCGGTGGTTCCGGAACAGGCTTTCACGCCGGACCCGCCCGCGGCCAGGACATGGCGAAATACGTCCTTGATCATGGCATGCCGGATCCCCGGTTTTCCTTATCTCGATTTCAGGGACCGGTCTAATAAGGCATTTTTTACCGTGGACATGCATTAACAGGCTGAATATTGCGCAAACAGGATAGCAGGCAACCGCTTGAACAGACAAAATGACAGTTATATAACTCACACTTAGTGAAGTCCGGGGGGAATTATCATGTTGCCATCCAGCTCCGTAAACAATGCAGTCATAGCCATTCTGTGTCTCAGCTTCCTGTATTCTCCAACTCCTCTGTTAGCTCAATCCGAGAGCGGTTCGTCTGCATACCTGGAAGAAATTGTCGTTACGGCCAGGAAACGCGAAGAGAGTCTGCAAGACACCCCGCTGGCGGTCAGCGCCTTCAATACGGCAGAACTGGAACATCGCAACATCGTTTCGGTAAATGAGATATCCCAGTACATACCGAATGTCCAGTACGATAATGTGGCATCCGAAGCCGGTGGAGGTAATTCCAGCCAGATCTTCATCCGCGGCATAGGCCAGACCGACTACGTCCTGACGGTTGAGCCGGGTGTGGCCACGTACCTGGACGGGGTATATATCAGTAAATCCATGGGTTCGCTCATGGATAATATCGACCTGGAGCGGGTTGAGGTCATGCGGGGGCCGCAGGGCACGCTGTTCGGTAGAAACACCATTGGCGGCGCCGTGTCGATCATATCAAAACGGCCCAGTGAAAAGTTCGAGGGCTACGCCGAAGTGACCGGCGGTAACTATGAGCGTATAGATGGAAAATTATCGTTGAGCGGTCCCGTCAGTGATCGTATGCGCTTGCGCCTGACTGCTGCCAGCCAGAATCGGGACGGTCATGTCAAACGCCTGGTCACCGGCGAACGGGAGGGAAGCAAGCAGGCCATATTCGGCCGCCTGGTTGCGGAAGTGGACGTAGCGGAGAATTTTCTGGCCACTGCCAGTATCGATATCACCGAAACCAATGAAGAGGCAGCCGGACGGGTCATGCTGGTCACTCATGAAGCGTCACTTTTCGCAAATTTTTTTAACATACTTGATGCTCCCCCCGTGTGTAACCCGTCTGGGGGAGACCCTGCCCGCTTCAGCAATCCCCACTGTTTTAACTCGCAGTGGCAAACCGAACTGGATGACCTGGAGAATTACAGCCGCGGTCCGAACCAGTCGGATATAAGCATCCTGGGTCTTAACCTGACCCTGGACTGGGATGTCGGCCCTTTTGAAATCAGGTCCATTACCGCCTTCCGTGATTCACAGGTGGATATCGGCCAGGACCTGGCCGGCAATCCCACCTTGTTTATTGACTGGGTGGACCAGGATATCGAGATGGAGACTGTGACCCAGGAACTGCAGCTTAGCGGCACCGCCTTCAATGATCGTTTGAGTTACCTGGCAGGCTTTTTCTGGATGAACGAAACGGGCAGTCAGGACTTTAACGTGCGTTTTCCGTTTGTCTGGTTTACCAGTGGTGGTTCCATCGACAACACCAGCACCGCGGGATTTGCCCAGGGCACCTTCAATATCACCGACCAGTTAGCCCTGACCTTCGGCGCGCGTTATACTCACGATAAAATCCGCTTCCGTCCGGAGCAGTCTATAGACGAGTTGATTGGGAACTCAGGCCAGCTTTTCGATGGTTTCTTTACAGTACCCATCGATCCACCACTACGACTGCTCGCTCCCGGCACGCCTATCCTGCCCCGGGTCTGGGCACAGGGCACTGATAATAATTTCTCTCCCGCGGTGACATTGAGTTATGACTTTAATGACGACTTCATGGGTTATTTTACCTATTCGCAGGGTTACAAGGCAGGCGGCTTCACCATGCGCGCCTTCCCGCCGGTAATCCCCGGTATCACAACGCCCTTCACGGAACCGAACGAAATCATCCCGACGTTCGGTCCCGAAGAAGTTGAAATGTTTGAAATCGGCATAAAGAGCGAGTTGTTTGACCGGCGCATGCGTTTGAACCTGGCCGGGTTCATCACCAATTATGACGACCTGCAGATACTGGGTTCGGCCGGTGTTATCGGCGTGCCTGTCATTGAGAACGCCGGGGATGCGCGTTTGTGGGGCATTGAAGCCGAAGCACAACTGATTGTCAACGAGCGGCTGCGCCTGAACGGTAGTCTGGGGTGGCTGGATCACAAGTACCTGAATGTGTCGCCGAATGAAACCGGCATCGCTGTAGACAATGATTTGGCGAATGCGCCGCAATGGAATTTCAATCTGGGCGCCACCGCCGACCTCATGAATAATGAGCAGGGGCATGCCTACCTGCGTATCGACTGGTCCCATAAGGGCAAGCAGTACAAGGTACCCAATAACGAAATCCTGTTGCGTCAGGATGCCTATGACATACTTAACTTGAGTTTGAGCTGGGAAAGCGTTGACGAGCGCTGGCTGGCCACCGTGGGCGGCACCAACCTGCTTGACGAGGTCTATATTGTCAGCGGACTGGACTATGACGGCACCGGCATTACGGCAGCATCGCCGTCCCGTCCCCTGGAATGGTATGTCAGGCTGAGATATTCATTCTGATATATGAAGAAAGCTCTTAATCAGAGTTTCCTTAAGGCTGCTTCGATCAGTCTGCTCTGTCCGGCCTGGATTAATTGAATGCAGGATGCCGGCTTCTGATCTCATCATCCAGTTTTCCCGCTTCCATCCTCAGTTCATCCAGAAAGCCGGAAACCAGGGCCGTTTCGCTCCCTGTCTTTGGCATAACCAGGAATATATCGAATTTATAATTGAAATCGAACGGAAGCCATTTCAATCCATTCCTTTCATGGTCCATCGCTGCTAATACAGGGACAAGCGCGATACCCGACCCACAGTTAACATATTCGCATGCGTCATGGCTGGTCGATACTCTTATGATGTTCCTTGGTTTGACTTTGTCTGCTTCCAGCTTGTTGTTCACAGCCATTCGCCAATCTTCTTTCTCCGATTTCCAGTCATCCGTTTGTGTCAGGGTAATCAGGGTTTCCCCATTAAGGTCGCCGGAAGATATCATCGGCTTCTCGGCCATTTTATGACTTGGCGGAAGTACGCAAACCAGGGGTAATCGCATCAACAACTCCTGTTTGACACTGATGTTGTCGCCCATTTCCATACAAAACCCCAGGTCGACTCGCCCGGACGCGACCAATGTGCCGATAGCCTGGGTTGTACTTATCAGGATAGAAACGGAATAGTGGTCGTACTCCCGAAGGAACCCGGTGACGACTTGCGGCAGCCACTTGTATGACAGCATGGGCATCGAGCCAATTCCGAGCTCGTACTTTACTTCGCCGGACAGGTTTTTGACGAAGTTCTCGAGGTGGGAAACACCCACATAGGTACGCTTGATCTCTTCATACAGCGCCCGGGCTTCCGGTGTCGGAACCAGTCGATTATTGTTGCGGACGAACAAATTGACACCACTGCTCGCCTCCAGCAATTTCAGGTGCTTACTCACGGACGGTTGCGAAATCCGCAGGTGAAGCGCCGCGGTGGTCGTCGAGCCATGCTCCATGACGGCAGCGAATACCTCTATCTGTTTAATATTCAGCTTCATTCCTGTTCCGGTCGGCCAGGCCCTCTTACAATATATAGCCAATCCCGCCAGATTCGTCTACGCTGGGTATTGAATACACCGTATCCGGGATATCATTTGCTTACAGCAATGTGCGAAGACAGGTTCTGACATGAAAATACGCAGTCGTTTCTTTTACATTCTGGCGTTCATAGTTACATTCAGCGTATGTGGTTTCGGCGCGGAGGAAAAGCCCCCCAATATTATCCTGATCCTGACAGATAATTTGAACCCCGACTTACTGGGGCCTTACGGCAATACGGAAATAAGGACGCCCAACCTGGATAAAATGGCGCAAGAAGGGCTCACGTTCGACAGGGCATTCTCCGTCAGCGGAGTTTGTTCTCCGGCCAGGGCTACGTTATTGACGGGATTATTGCCTTCCCAGACAGGTGTCCACAACGCGTTGCCTTCAAGTTTCGAGGTGGAAAACTGGTCTGCAATCGAAGAGTTTCGCAATCTTCCCCAGACCTTGAGTGACGCGGGATATACAACAGGACTGATAGGGAAATACCATCTTGGGCAACCGGATAATCCGCAACTTGGGTTCGACGAGTGGGTTACGTTTCCCAGCGGTCACACCAACAGTTTTTACGGCGCAACGATTATTGATAATGGGCAATCCTATTGGGAAGAGGATACCCATTTGACGGATTTCTGGACGGCAAAGGCGGAAGAATTCATCCGCAAAAAAGCTGGGCGGACCAAACCTTTTTTCCTGTTTCTCTCCTACAACGGCCCCTATAACCTTGCGCCGGTCGTGCTGAACCCGCCGAACAACCGCCATGTGCCATATTACGAGAAACACGTCCCGGCTACGCCGCAGGAACCGCTGCATCCTTTCTTAAAAAACCTGATTATCGATGCGACACTGGATAACCGGGAGGCCTTGAAAGGCTGGCGCATTGATGAAGGGACAGGAGGGCGTGAAGGGGAAAAACTTGTGTGGGCCGACCTTGCCTGGCAGGTGGCTGAGTCCCTGAATAACAAAACTGCAATGATCAATGTCGGTTCCGAAGTATCCATGGTGGATGACGGCGTCGGCAGGATTCTCGCCATGCTCGAAGACCTGGGGTTGACGGAAGAGACGCTGGTCATTTTCTCATCGGACCAGGGCGCGGCGTATGGGCAGCATGGTCTCTGGGGAAACAGTTCGCAGGCAAGACCCGTAGTTGCCTATGATGAAAACATGCATATTCCCTTTATCGCCAGGCACCCGGGGAAAATTGAAGCCGGCCGCAGGGTGGATGAGATGATCAGCCTGTATGACGTCCTGCCGACGTTACTGAATTACACGGGCCTGGATAACCTGCCGGTCAGGAATTCCCCGGGAACCAGTTTTCATGACGTGCTTCTCGGAAATGAAGTCAAATGGAAAAATGAGGTCTTTTTTGAATATATACTGACCCGCGCGATCCGGACACCGGAATGGAAATACGTGAAACGGTTTCTGCGCACACCTGACGAACTCTATCACCTCACGGTCGATCCGGATGAAAACCGTAACCTTGCCTCTGACCCGGATTATAAGGATACAGTCGCAGCCCTGGACCTGAGGTTAACCGGATTTTTTGAGACCTACGCCGATCCGGACTACAACGTCTGGAAAGGGGGAACGGCCAAAGCGGCGCTGATGTATGGAGGTAGAAACAAACCGTTTGAAGAACATTTCCCCGGCTGGAAAAAACCGTTTGTGAAAAAGGCGGACAGCATTTTCAGGGATTGATTTATCCGGTCATCAACTCCGGCAGCCAGAGCGCCAGCCAGGGGAAGAGAACGAGCAACGCCACTGCCAGCAGCATGATTAAAAACATCGGGAACGCGGCCTTTGAGACTTTGGCGATACCGGCCCCGCTCATGGCATCCACCAGGAATAAATTAAACCCGATTGGCGGGGTAAGCAACGCCATTTCACTGATAAGAACAATGAATACGCCAAACCAGATCATGTCTATCCCGGCGCTGCGCACCACTGGTTCCAGAATGGCCATGGTCAGCAATATCATGGAAAAACCATCCAGAAACATGCCCAGAAACAAAAAGAACAATGTCAGTACGGCGATCAGCATTGTCGGTGATAAATTCATGCGGCCTATCCAGCCGGCGAGCTCGGCCGGCAGGCCCGTGAATGCCATGGAAAGCGCCAGAAAAGAGCTTCCGGCAATCAACAGCATTATCATGGACATGACCTGGACGGTGCCGTCCAGCGACCGGACAAGGGTTTTGACGGACAGGCTGCCCTGGAAATAAGACAGGACCAGCGCGCCGACCACGCCTACCGCAGCGGCTTCTATCGGAGAGGCTATGCCGAAAAAAATGGAGCCTATGACAGAGCCGATCAGAATCATCACCGGCAGCAGGTGCGCAAGCCCCCTTATCTTTTCAGCCATGGTTGCGCGGGCTTCGCGCAATGAGCGCCCTTCAGGCGTGAGCAGTCCCCAGCCGAATACATAGCTGGAGAACATAAGCGACAACATCAATCCGGGAATAATGCCGGCGATAAACAGGCGTCCGATGGACTCTTCCACTGTCACGCCATACACAATCAGCGTTATCGACGGCGGGATCAACAGGCCCACTGTCCCTGCCCCGGCCAGGCTTCCCAATGCCAGTGAGGCCGGATAACTATGTTTTTTCAGCTCGGGAATGGTCATCTTGCCGACTGTTGTCAGGGTTGCGGCGCTGGACCCCGACAGGGCCGCGAAGGTGGCGCATCCCAGGATATTCACGTGCAACAAGCCTCCGGGCAGGCGCCGCAACCAGGGCGAAAGGCCTGAGAACAGGTTCTCCGACAGTTTTGAACGGAACAAGATCTCGCCCATCCAGATGAAAAGAGGCAATGAGGTAAGGCTCCAGGTCGCCGAATGGGACCAGATGGTCGTCGCCATTGCGTCCCCGAAATTCATATCCGTAAACAGCAGCATGGCCACCATGCCGGTCGCCAGTAGCGACAGGCCGACCCAGACCCCGAGCCCGAGTAAAGCGAGCAGTGCGAAGATCAGGAAACTTACCGCAATAATCTGTTCCATGGAAGCCGCCGATGCAGGATTTACGGGTAAGGCGCCTGTTCGCCGGTGTGGCCGGCAGGCATCAGTTCCCGTAACAGCGCATGTATGAGGGAAAGCGATAAAACAAGGAAACCGAACGCCATCGGCGCCTGCGGTATCCAGAGAAGGATTTCATCCGAGCCTGTGCTCCGATCATCCAGGAGCGCCGAGACAACCACCATTTTGACCAGGTAGAAACTCATGAAGGAGCTGATCCCGGCAGCGATCAATAAACTGGTTACTTCGATGGCCTTGCGTAAGACACCCTGCGTCCGGTTAAGCAGCAGCGTCATCCTGATATGCTTGCCCTCTCCAAAGCAGTAAGCCAGGCCCAGGGCGCCGGCCGCGCCGACGCAGTAGCTTGCAAACTCGTTGGTCCCGGCGGTGTAACTCCCGAATATCCTGTCTACTATATTGATGAGCACCGCGATAAGCGTCATCACCACGAACAGGGACGCCAGGTAGCCGCATGCGCGGCAAGTGGCATTAAGGGCCTTTTCAATATTCATGGTCGCGGAATGCGGGGTCCAGGGCTGCGCAGGTCCCGGAGAATTGCCGCGCCTTCAGCGCCGGCGTGCTGCATCCATTCAGAGGCCATCTGTCGACCTATTTTTTCGAAATAACCGGTTAACTCCAGGGAGAGCTCCTGAACGCTCATTCCCGCTCCGCGCATTGTCGCGTTATATGAATTCTCCATCGTGACAACATCCGACTGGATTGCACGCTCTGTTTCAGCGGCAATTCGAACCACCGTGGTCTGCGTCCCGGCATCGAGGCTGTTCCAGGCGTCCAGGTTTGCGATTACGGAAGAAGTCGGAAATGCAGAGTTCATCGTGTAATAGTAATCGATGTAATCCCACAGTTTCTGGGACACGCCGGTTACTCCCGAAGCAAACGAGCCGTCGATGACGGATGTCGAAAATGCAAGGGCAATTTCCGAGGGTTCGGTTTTTGTCGGAATGCCGTTGGCGAGTTGGACTATCCTGGTCGTCGTGTGGTTATAAGTCCGTATCTTCATACCCTTGAAGTCATCAGGACTTTCCAGGCGTCTCGCAGAGAACAGTCCTTGCGGGTTCCACAATGCCCTGTAGATGAGTTTCAGGTTTTTTCTCCTGAGAACTTCCTCGAGCGCAGGTCTGGATATAGTGATGAGCTTTATTGCTTCTTCCATATCCTTGACCAGGAACGGCAGGTTGCCGAGCGCGAATAACGGATCTTCACTCGGGTGTAAAAACAGGCCCGTAGAACCGATATGCACCTGTCCGGTCCTTACCGCCCGAAAGATATCCGCTGCCTTGAACAGGGACCCTCCGGCGTGAACGACAATTTTAAGCGCGCCCTCGGTTTCCCGTTCAACCCTCTCTGCAAATTCAATATGATGTCTGGTAACGAATGCGTTGGACGATATGGGCGTCGGAAAATGCCATACCTGTTCCCCGCGGGCCGGCATGGCTAACAGTACTGAAAGCAGAAAACCTGCCCATAAGCGCAGCATCACGCCTGCCTGCGTCATGTACATTCAATCATGATAAATATTCGCGACGGGCAAGTCAGCCGGCGGCTGATAAGATGGCTCAAGCGCTTTCAGCATCCGTTTTGCCAGCATTTTCTGAAAATGAAGCGTTGTCGCTTCCTGCTTCGGCATGAAACGTCCCCCATCGAAAGCTGTTGAAGAACGGCCTTTCTGCATTTTTTCGATGATGCCGATGTCCTGGTCGTTGACATTCAGGGACCAGTCTCTCATGACCGTGGCGCGCGCGTCGCTCAAATCCTCGCGCATTGCTTCATCGCCGATGAAAAAAACAACCAGTCTTTCCCGCGTACGCCCAGGCCCGAGGGGATGTAATATGATCACTTTGAACAGGTTCGGCAAACACGTAACCATCAGGTTGGGAGCAATATAAAGCGCTTCATATTTATCCATATTGACACAATGCGGGAAAACCGGAAGGGGGGGATCAAAAGACCCCGCCACACCATCGGCGCGCCCGCCAAGACCAATATAATGATCACCGCCCAATATCTGGTAATGATCTTCCATGGGGTTCACGCGCTGCAGTTCCGGATGGACCATCGGAACGTGGTAGCTTTCCACGAAGTTTTCGACTGCAAGTTTCCAGTTTGCATCGACGTCGAGCGTAACATCATAATCAGGGCCGGTGCGTAACAAGCCCAAATCCGGATTTCCTAGACGGTCTTCAATCGGACCCATGGCGTCTTCCGGGCGTCCGGCGCCGCCGTTCAGGTTTACCATGACGAACGGGCCCCATACTGCCGTTGGAATTTCTACAAGGTCAAGGTTCTCCCCATCCGTGCTTTCACAATGATGCCTGCCGGCGCCGCCGGCATGGGGTGTTGCCAGCAGCGCGCCATCCAACGCATAGGTCCACGCATGATTGGGACAGACGATACGCGCCTGGTTGTGCTTAGCTTCCCTGGAGAGGACAGTGCCGCGGTGCCGGCAGACGTTGTGAAAGGTGCGTATGTTCCCGTCCTCCGCGCACGTCATAACCAATGGCTGGCCGGCCAATGTTACCGGGCTTATGTCACCGGTTTCGCTTACATCACGGGCCAGGCCGGCACATGCCCAGTTTTTTGACATAAAATGAACCAATTCGGCCGTGAATATTTCATCCGAAGTGTAGAAGCCGCCGGGCAGTCCCCGGGAGTTATCAAGCACCAACTTGTAGCTCTCTTCCATTTGATTTTTTACTCGGAATTACAGCCTGTCCCGGGAATTCGAAAAACATCTTTCTGAAATGCCATGAACTGCTCCACCTGCCGGCGCTGCTCCTCATCCGACCAGTGCAGGAGCGGTCCGACAATTTCCGCGGCCTTTCGGGCCTCGGACATCGTAAGCTTGCGCCGCCAGGCCAGGCTGGTCCGGCGCAGCAAAACATCAGTGAGTGTCTTTGCGAATTCCCGCCTTACGCTGCTCTCCAGATCTGCAACGCGCACTTCCGGCTCGTCGGCAAGAAATGACGGGGACTTATCGCTATTGGAAAATTGGAAAGGCTCATAGTTCACCTGCCCTGTGTTACCGGAGGGTTTTAATCGCGCGGCTACGGCTTCCAGGATCAATCGTCCCGTACTCCTGTGACTCATTATAGGCCCGCCGGTCAGGGCAAATATGCCGGGATGACCCTTCGGGGTTAAATCATGCAGCATGCGTACGCGTGTCTCCAGCCCGTCTTCGCTGGGGGTCAATGAGCGTATACCGGCCCAACTGCTCACTACGTCTTTACGGCTCAACCGGCGTCCGGGCAACAGCGAATTGCATTCTTCGATGAGAAAATCGACTTCGTCATCGGTACAGGACACATTGGTAGCATCGCCATTAAAGGGCGTTTCGGTCACGCCGACCGAAAACAGGTTCTTGTATAACGGCAGCACATAGAAAGGTTCTCCATACCGGTTGACGTGGGCAACGCCGAAACCATTGTAGGTTTCGGGCATCTCTGCCACGATATGGGAACCTTTGGTCATCTGCACGAGTGGTTGTTTATCCTGGGAGGACGGAAGAACGTCGTCTGTCCAGGTGCCGGCCATGTTCAAAACCACCGGTGCTGTCACCTCAACCTGGGGCAGGCGCCCATTCGTTGCATCGCGCAGAGATACCGCCCAGTCGCCATCGGACTTTCGTGTTTTTATACCGGCTTTACAATAATTGACTAGTGTGGCGCCGTTTCTTTGTGCGTCCAGCAACATGTCGATACAGAAGCGTTCGGGCCAGTCAAATTTGAATTCATTGTAGCAGGCGATCGAATGAAGCTTTTCAGGGTCCCGAAAATCCTCAAAGAACGGTACTTTTTCGGAATGGTTTTGCCGGATGATTTCATGGTCCAACGAGACGCGGCCGTCACCCAGCAGGCCCAGCAGCCTCAGCCCTGCCTGCAGATGCCAGGTTCTGAAATTACCATCACGATAAACGGGGAAACACATCCTGTACCGGAAGATGCGTTTGCCTGCATTAACCAGGTGCTCACTCACGCCCGCCATGGCCTGGCGCGCGCCTCGTACTGCATTCAGGAATAAACCCGGGTGTAGCGCGAAATGCCTCAGCGGGTTTCTTGCCTCGAAAAACCTCAGGCCGATATGGAGCATCCGGCCCGACCTGCCGCTGGCTCCCGACCCGAAGTCTTCCTTGTCAACCACGAGACACTCGTATCCCTCCGCCGCCAGGTTCTGCGCGGCGCTGGAACCGTTGATGCCTCCACCTATGACAATCACATCGAAACGTCGTCCCTGAAGCTCCGGAACTGCAGATTCCACTTGTGTCACCCCGATCTGGCTTGTTTGTACTGTAATTATTTATACTGCGCAATGAAGACAGCGTACAATACTTTATTCTCATGCAGGTATCAGAATAACGAATGTCCGGTGTAATGCTGCTGGATACCATTCGATAAATTAATAGTATTGGCAAATAATGGTATTGGATGCAATTTGCTATTATTGTTATTTATTCGTAGTGAACATCGCCAATCCGGAGAGATATTGTGAAAAAACCTGAATCGTGTCTTTATCGGCTGCAAATTTTACTCCTGGCAACGGTTTTTGCCGGTCCCTCCTTTGCGCAAGGCGATACTGTTTTGGAAGAAATCGTCGTCACCGCCAACAAACGCGGCGCGGTTTCACTTCAGGATACGGCCGGCAGCATCACGGCGATTACCGCGGATACGCTTGAGAGAACCCTGGCGGAGGGATTTGAGGATTACATCAAAATGGTGCCGGGCCTGACTTCCGTCAGTTCCGGTCCGGGCCAGTCGCAGATCGTAATCAGGGGTGTCAATGCGGTCAGGATTATCCATAACGCACCCCAGACCCGGTCACTGGCGGGACTGTATATTGATGAAATGCCGATTTCCGTGGCCGGATACAACCCTGATTTGGGTGTTGTCGATATTGAGCGGATAGAAGTCCTGCGCGGCCCCCAGGGCACGCTTTACGGGGCCAGTTCCATGGCCGGCACGATCCGGGTCGTTACCGCAAAGCCCGATACCGAGGAGTTTTCGGGAAATTTCGGCGCAAATGTCTCCCACACCGAAGATGGTGACATAAATCACAGGGTAAAAGGTTCCGTGAACGTGCCGTTTTCGGACCGGGTTGCCATGCGTCTCAACGCCTACCACACCTCAAAAGGCGGATTTATCGACAATGTAGCCCCGGGCATGGAAGAAGAAGATTACAACAGCGAAGAGATTTTCGGCGGCAGGGCGCAGATAGCCTACTATGGCGACAAGCTGAATGCCGTCGCTGCCGTTATGTACAACGACCTGGAATCGGACGGGCCGCCTGATGAATACCTGCCCAACCCTGATGATCCCGTCATCGGCGCGGTAAGCAAGGAATTCGAGACCGTCAAGCTCGTTCGGGATTTTTATAACCAGGATTTTTTCGCTTTCAACTTCAATCTCGATTACGATTTGGGGCCGGTCCTGTTCACCTCGGCCACATCCTATTTTGATATGGAGGTCGTGAAGAGCCTGGACGACACCTACCGGGTGCTTGCAGTGACGCCGATACGTGCGCCATGGAGCGATTACCAGGCCTGGGATACGAGTGAGTCCGTCATCCAGGAAATACGCCTGTCTTCAAACAATGATTCGCGGCTGGAATGGCTGATTGGCGGTTACTACGAAGCGAATGACAGGGAATTCCTGCAAACGCAACCTACTCCCGGCCTGAATGCATTTTTTGTTTCCATAGGCCGCCCTCCTCCCTGCCCGACATTGACCGGGCCCTGTTTCGGCGCGGTGGCGGATTCGGTGTTTGATGGTACGGCGACCATTGATTCGGAGCAGTTTGCGGCGTTCGGTGAGGCCACCTATCATTTCACCGACGCGCTCAGGTTGAAACTCGGTTTCCGCTATTTCGATTATGAGAACGACGTGTATCTCCTTGGCTCCGGGGTCGCCAATGGCGGTGTGTCAATCGATGAGGACCTTCTCAAGGAAGATGACTGGGTACCGAAGGTCGAAGTCTCTTTTGACGTATCCGAAGATCACATGGTCTATGCCACTTATTCGGAGGGTTATCGACTAGGCGGCATCAATGGTTTTGTTCCCGAGGTTTGTCGCGCTGAAGTTGAGGCTCTGGGGTCAACCTTGAGTGGGCCGTTCCACTCCGACAGTCTGGAAAACTACGAGATCGGCGCAAAAACCTCCTGGCTTGACAATCGTCTGACCGCCAACCTGGCCGTTTATTACAACGAGTTTGACGATATTCAAACGAACGTCCCGTTGAATTGCGGCTTTTTCCAGGAATTAAATGCAGGCAAGATTGAAAATACCGGATTTGAAGGCGATTTCACTTTCCTGGCATCGGAAGCATTGACGTTGCAATTCGGTTTTGCCTACGTGGATTCAGAGGTCGCATCTTCCATCCCCGGCGTGAATGCTGATGGAGATGAACCGCCCTATATTCCGGAATTCACCGCATCCGGTTCCGTGGACTACAGCATGCCCCTGGGGAATGGCTTCGGTTTCATTCGTGCGGACGTGCGGCACGTTGGCAGTTCCGGCAACGAATTTTCTTCACAACCGACCATAAGTATTTTGCCGTCCTATACCATTGTCGATCTGACCCTGGGATATGAAATGAACAACTGGTCATTAAGTGTCTTTGCCAGGAATTTGTTTGATGACGATGTCATCACCAATATCGATCCTGACCGTATCCAACCGGATCAATTAAGCCGCGGCCTGCCCAGAACGATCGGCGTCGGTGTAACAAAAAAATTCTGAAACAACACTCCTGTTAATAGTCAGCCTGCGCCGTCCTTGTGATGGCGCAGGCGGTAAATAGACGGCTTTCGCTTCCTTGCGGTTTTCATTAACCCGTATTCCGTATTTTTTCTCCGTTTCTCAAATTACCAAACACTTTATAATGTGGTAATAAACCGCGTAGAACCACAGGACATCAGATGAGCAAAAACGTAGAACTGTTCGACAACTGGCTGCGCACCTCATTCGTGGAGATGAATACGGAGTTAGAAGAAA
>JAPPLI010000037.1 GCA_028819495.1 Gammaproteobacteria bacterium
TCCAGGTGACGGTGTGCGTGCCCGTGCTCCGGGCCGGGCCGGTGGGCGCGGCCGGGGTCGCCGGAGGGCGGCTGACCGTGACCCGCACCGGCCCGCCGGCGTCCTCGCAGCTTCTTACCTGCGTCCCGTAGAAGTTCATCAGGCAGGTCTCGCTCTTGTACTCGTACACCCCGGGCGCCCGGTCGGTGAAGGCTTTGGACGTGGTCGTGCGCGGGTATAATCCCTCGATGGCCCAGGCGCCGGCGGTCCCTGTACGCTCCCACAACCGGGTGCGGGCCAGCGCGGCCGCGGGCTGCACCCAGCTGACCGTATAGTCCCCGTCCGTGCTGGTGGCGGGGGCGACACGCAAGGCGGCGACGGTAATCGATAAGGCACTGCTCCAGCCGCTGCACTGCTGCCCCGACAGGTTGCAGGCCCTGACCTGGTAGTCCCACCGCCCGGCCTCCAGTTTGCTGAAGGTCCTGCTGCGCGCGCCCTGCCGGGCATGCACGGTCCAGCTGCCGCCGTCCTGGCGTGATTGGACCTGGTAACTCGTGGCGCCGGTCGCGGCCGCCCACCTTATTGTGTGCGTGCCCGTGCTCGTGGCCGGACCGGTGGGCGCGGCCGGCGTGGCCGGCGGGGGCGTGGCCGGGGGAGTTGTCCCGGCCGTGACTATCACCGTGGCCCCGGGACTGAACCCGGACCAGCCCCCACCGTTCTTCGCCCGGACGTGCACCGTGTACGTGCCTGCCGCCGACACCGTGACCGTGGCGCGGGTGGCCGTGCCGGCAGGCTCCTCGTCCTGCCAGTTGCCCGTGCCGCGGCGGTAGCGGATGCCGTACCCGGTAATGGCGCTGCCGTTGTCAGCCGGGGCCGTCCAGTCCGCGGTGAACTCCAGGACGCCCCCGGTCAAGGTGGGTTTGGCCGGGGCATCCGGCAGCGTGTCCGGCGGTGACCCCACCGTCAGGGTGGCGCTCACCGTGGTGGACGTCCCGCCCGCCCCGGTACAGTACAGGCTGTCCGTGCGTGTCACCGTGCGGTCCTTGGCCAGCCAGTTGCCGCTCGTGCTGCGCTTGACCCCGTTCAGGTAACAGGCCGTGGCATGGGTGGAGGACCAGCTTAAGGTCGAGGACGCGCCGTAGGCCACCGAGGCAGGACTCCAGCTGAGGGTGGCCGTCGGCTTGGGCGGCGTGCCCACCGCCACACTCACCGGGCCGGCCACCACCCTCGTGCCTATCAACAGGCGATACGAATACGTCCCCGGGGCCTTGCCCGTGAAGGCTTTCGAGGTGGCCGTGGCAGCGATACCCGAGACCGCGGCCCAGCTGCCGCCCGCCTGCTCCTCCAGCACCCGGCACAGCGTGCCGCCGCCGAAGGGGATACGGAAACAGCGGGCGCCGGTCCAGCGCACCGTGTAGTCCCCGTCCGTGCTGGTCGTCGGGGACACCGTCAGGGTCCCTGTCGCCACCGGCGTGCCCCGGGCCGTGGCGCTGTACGCGGATTCACCGGCCGCATTCTGGGCCCGTACCTGCAACTGGTAGGTGGTGCCGTTCACCAGGCCGGTCAGCGTGGTGCGGGTGCCCGTGCCGCGCAACGGGTGATTGGTCCAGGACGTGGCGCCGACCGCACGGTAATGCAGGTCGTAATCCGTAATCGCCGAGCCGTTGTCGTCCGGCGCGCTCCAGGTCACGGACAGGTAGGTGTTGCCCGCGGTGACCGTCGGCTTGGCCGGGGCGTCCGGGGGATTTGAGGGTGTCCTCGCCTTCACCGTCACGCTCACCGGGCCGGCCGCCTCCCAGCAGGAGGTGGAACTGAAGACGGTGACACACTGCTCGGTCTGGTAACGGTAGGTGCCCGCCGCCTTGCCGGCGAAGGACTTGGAGGTGACCGTGGAGGCATAGGTGCCGACCACCGACCAGTCCCCGCTGCCCACCTGCTCGTGCAGGCGCGTCTTCACGGAGGAGGTGGCCGGCTTGCTCCAGCTCAGCGTGTACGCCCCGTCCGTGCTGGTGGTGGGGGAGACCGACAGGGTCGGGGTCTGGGCCTGCGCCCCGGCTGGCAGGGGCAGACCGGCCAGCAGGCACAGGGCCAGCAGTGCCGACCATAACGCCCTGCCGGGCAGGGCGCAGACAGACTCCGGCAACGACCGGCGATAGGCCGGCGCGGGCAGGGGGGAATCACGCATGAGAGACGACTCCGATGTTGATTATTATTGGTTCCCGCCTGCTTGCCACAGCGCAGGAGGGGCGCACTCTATAGACTGCCCCGGCGCGTGTCAAACTTTTTTTTGCTTTTTTTTACACACCAGGCAGACTACCCGGTTTTTGAACGGGCGCCGGTGGTCGCAAAACGCGCGCTTGTTTAATGTTTCCCGCGCGGCTATGATTGCGCCCGGCCAGAATAAGACGGGTTACCTGTGCGTACGCCGGATGCCTGGAGGAATCATCGTTTTGAAGAATGTTTCGGAAAATAACGGATTACAAGTGCTGCTCCGGCTAGGAAGCATTGCGTTGGTGCTGTCGGCGTGCTCTCATGCCCCGCCGGCGGACAAGGTCGCGTTGCAGCCGGACGCTGAGACCGGGCGCGTTGCTGCGCCGGTGCATGAAGCTGTGGACGCGCAGGCCCCGGTCGTCACCACCGAACCCGCGAGCGCGCCGGCGCGCCTGTCTTTGCGCGAGCAGGCCGCGACGGGTTTTCTCGGCGCGCCGCCGCTTCCGACACGGTCCGATACTGGCGCTGAGGGCGGCATTAACCTGAACTTTCAGGACACCGACCTGCGCGAGTTTGCGCGGGTGATCCTCAATGACGTGCTGAACGAAAACTTCGTCATTGACAGCGCGGTGCAGGGCAGCGTCACCATCAACACGGCGAGGCCGGTGCACCCGGATACGGCGCTGGGTTTGCTGGAAGACGTGCTGGCCATGCACGGCGCGGCGCTCATCCGGCAACGGGACCTGTACCGTATCGTGCCGAAACAGCAGACGGCAGGCCAGCTCTCCCCAGCGCCAGCCGGGGCCGATGCCGGCGGGCATTCGGTGCGGGTCATCCCGTTGACGTACATTGCCGCGCCGGAGTTGCAGACGCTGCTGGAGCCGTTCATGGCGGAAGGCGCCAACGTACGCATCGATGCCAGGCGTAACCTGCTGGTGGTGTCCGGCACGCAACAGGAGATAACCGCGCTGCAGGACGCGGTGGCGATTTTCGACGTGGACTGGTTGCGCGGCATGTCGATCGGATTGTATCCCCTGGACCACGTCGCACCCGGCGCCATGAAGGCTGAACTGGAGGCGGTGTTGAACGCGCTGGATGCACAGGAGGGCCAGGGCCCGCTGGGCGGGCTGGTGCGTATCGTGACCATTGACCGCCTGCGCTCCATCCTGCTGGTGGGTTCCACCCCCGCGGCGCTCAAGGAGGCGGAGACCTGGCTGCAACGCCTGGACCGGGCCGGCGAGGGCGTGGACAAACGCCTGTACGTGTATCACGTACAGAATGCCAAGGCCAACGAGTTGGGCGCCGTGCTCGGACGTATTTTCAATGTCTCCGCGGGCGCCGGCCCGCCCGGAGAGCCGCGCACGAACCTGCCCCTGGCATTGCCGCCAGGACGGCCTGACGGGCTGGATGCCGGCCTTGATGCAGACGGCCTGGCGCTGTCCGAGGGCCGGCACATCGATATCATCGCCGATGAGATGCGCAATGCGCTGGTCATCCTGGCGCGGCCGCAGACCTACAAGATAGTGCTCGCGGCATTGACCGAACTGGACCGGGCGCCCTTGCAGGTGCTGATCGAGGCCAGCATTATTGAGGTCAGCCTCAGAGACGAGCTGGACTACGGGGTGGAGTGGTTTTTCAAGAACAACTTCGAACGCGGCAACGTGGAAGGCGGGCGCGGCGCGCTGGACCTGGGCGCCGCCGGCATTGCCGCCACCGCGCCCTCGTTCTCCTACACCGTGCTGGACAACGCCGACCAGGCCCGCATCGCCCTGAATGCCCTGGAGCAGGAAACCCAGGTCAACATTCTCTCTTCGCCTTCGCTGATGGTCCTGGACAACCAGACTGCGTTCATCAACGTGGGCGATGAGATTCCGGTGCCGGCGCGCCAATCCGTCAGCAATATCAATCCGGACTCGCCCACCGTGAACGAAATCCAGTTCCGGCAGACCGGCATTACCCTCACGGTCACGCCCCGGGTGAACCACAGCGGCCGGGTGACCATGGAGATCCGCCAGGAAGTCAGCAGCGCCGTGGGCACCACCTCATCGGACATCGACGCCCCGACCATTCAACAACGCCAGGTGGAAAGCACCGTGGCCGTGCACTCCGGGGAAACCCTGGTGCTGGGCGGACTGATCCAGGATTCCGCCAGCGACGCCGAGAGCGGCATTCCGGGGCTGCGCCGCATCCCGCTGCTGGGCAAGCTGTTCGGCGAAACCCGGGAAGAACAGCGGCGCACGGAACTGCTGGTGCTGATTACACCGCGGGTGGTCGTGGACCGCAACGACGTGCGGCAGATTACGGAAGAGTTCAGGCAGAAGCTGCGCGCCATCGCGCCGGCAGGGCCGGCCTGAGTTGTTTTCCTGCGCGCCCCGGTTTTCTACGTCATTCAGTTTCCAATGCCTTTGAAGTGAGGCGGTGCCAGGGCTGATAAGAGTCCTGGAATGCCAGGTAGGATTCATACACGCGTTTGAATTCCGGGTCTTTTTCAGCTTCACTCTCCAGGGTCTGCCGGGTGACGCTACGCAGTGCCTGCAATACGTCCTGCGGAAACGGCAGCACCTGGACATTCTTCTTTCCGGACAACTCCTTAAGCGCCCGGCTGTTATGGTATTCCATGGCGCTGAACGTCCATGCGCCGGTCGCGGCGGCGGCCTGTTTGACTATCTGCTGCAGGTCCGCCGGCAGGCTGTCCCAACGCGCCCGGTTGATCAGCAGTTCCAGCTCCGCTCCCGGTTCGTGCCAGCCCGGATAGTAATAATACGTGGCCGCCCGGTTCAGGCCCAGGCGCAGGTCGTGCAGGGGGCCGACCCATTCCGTGGCATCGATCGTGCCCCGCTCCAGCGCGGTATAGAGCTCGCCCCCCGACATAAGTATGGGATTGCCGCCGGCCCGGTCCAGCACCTTGCCGCCGAGTCCGGGTATGCGCATGCGCAGGCCCTTGAGGTCGTCAATGGTTTCTATTTTCTTGTTGAACCAGCCGCCCATCTGCACCCCGGAATTGCCGACGGGCAGGGCAATGACATTGAAGGGTTCATACAGTTCATTCCATAACTCCAACCCGCCGCCATGGTACAGCCAGGCTTCCACGCCCTTCTGCTCCATGCCGAAGGGGACCGTGGAGAAAAACTGCGCGGCGGGCACCTTCCCCGCCCAGTAATACGCGGACCCGTGCCCCATCTCCACGGCGCCCTGGGATACCGCGTCGAACACCTGCAGGGCGGGTACCAGTTCACCGCCGGCAAACACCGTGATGTCCAGCCTGCCGTTGCTCATGACGCGGATGTTTTTGGCAAACATTTCCGGCGCTTCCTGGAATACCGGGAAATTCGCCGGCCAGGTGGTCACCATCTTCCAGCGATGGATCTTGCCGGTATCGATACCCCCTCTTCTATCTTCCTGGGGAGCGCCATTCCCACATGCAGCCAGCAGCAGGGCCAGCAGTGTATACGCTGAGCGTTGTGTTATCGTCATCACTATATTGTTGGGCATTATCTGGATTCTCCCTTAGTTCGTCATTCCTGCAAAAGCAGGAATCCAGTCAAACAAACGTCGCTTGTGACACATTATAAGGTGTCCCTTCGGGAGAAGGTATCTAACTGGATTCCTGCCTCCGCAGGAATGACGAATCGGAGGGTGCCTGGCTTGGGAAATAAGACTATGTTTTTACACAGGTTGCAAATTCGCATACGCCACCACCAACCATTTCGTGCCGGCCCTTTCGAAATTAACCTGTATCCGGGCGTGGCTGCCCCGGCCTTCCACGTTCATGACAGTGCCTTCCCCGAAGCGCGCATGCACCACACGCTGGCCCGGGCCGAAGGGTGAATCGGCATCTGGCGCTGGTTTGTCAAGAAAATCCCGCGTCGCGGCGCCGCCCAGGCGGATCTCGTCGATGAGTTCCTGCGGAATTTCACCCAGAAAGCGCGACGGTTGCGGATAAAACTCTGCACCGTGCATGCGCCTGTGCCGGGCGTAACTCAGGGTCAACTTCCTGCGCGCCCGGGTTATCCCTACGTAGCAAAGCCGCCGCTCTTCCTCCAGTTGCGCCGGGTTATCGATACTGCGTTGATGGGGAAACAGTTTCTCCTCCATGCCGACAAGGTAAACCCGGTCGAATTCCAGCCCCTTGGCGGTATGCAGGGTCATCAGGTTGACCGAGTCCGCGTGGGCGTCGGCCTGGGTCTCGCCGGCCTCCAGCGCGGCATGGGAGAGGAACGCGGTCAGTGGCTCCACGTCGCCATGGACATCCTTGTCCACCTCAAACTGTCCGGCGGCGCTCACCAGTTCTTCCAGGTTCTCAACGCGGGCCAGCCCCCGTTCTCCTTTCTCCTTGCGGTAATGCTCTATCAGCCCGCTGGCGTTGATGACGGCATCCATGGCCTCATCCAGGCTCCTGCCCCGTATGGACTGCGCCATCTTCTCGACCAGGCCGAGAAACTGCTCCAGCGCCGTCAGGGCGCGCGCCGGCATGAGCTTGTCTGTCACCAGCGCGCAGACAGCCTGCCACAACGGTGTATTTTCCCCCCTCGCCCGGCTGCGGATTTCTTCCAGGCTGCGCTGTCCGATACCCCGGGGCGGCGTATTCACGATACGCTCGAAAGCCGCATCGTCATCCCGGTACACGGCAAGGCGCAGGTAAGCCAGGGCATCCTTGATCTCCATGCGCTCGTAAAACCGGAAACCGCCGAATACCCGGTACGGCACCCGGGCCTGCATCAGCGCTTCCTCCAGCACCCGCGAGGTGGCGCTGACCCGGTACAGGATGGCGTTGTCCCGGTAGTTGACGTTATTCAGTTTCGCGGCGCTGATCCGTTCCACAACGAAACGGGCTTCGTCGTGTTCGTTGTAAGCTGCGTACAGTTCCAGTTTGTCGCCCGCCACGCCTTCGGCCCAGAGGTTCTTGCCCAGGCGGGTGGTATTGTGGGCAATCAGGGCGTTGGCGGCATTCAATATATTGGTGGTCGAACGGTAGTTCTGCTCCAGCCTGTGCAGGGCCGGCGCGGGAAAATCCTGCCGGAAGCGCTGCATGTTTTCCATCCGGGCGCCGCGAAAACTGTAAATGGACTGGTCGTCATCGCCGACCGCGAACAGGTGGTTGTGCGCGCCAACCAGCAGGCGCAACCAGGCATATTGCAACGCGTTGGTGTCCTGGAACTCATCCACCAGGACGTGGCGAAAACGCTGCCGGTAATGCCGCAACAGCTTGTCCTGGTCACGAAACAGTTCATGAGTGCGCAGCAACAGCTCGGCAAAATCAACCAGACCGGCGCGATTGCAGGTCTGCTGGTAGTTGCGGTAAATCCCGACCATCTGTTCCAGGATGGGACCGCCGTGAAGGTCGATGTGTTGCGGCCGCAACCCCTCCTCCTTCCGCGCATTGATGAACCATTGCGCCTCCTTGGGGGAATACTGGTTTTCATCCAGGTTCATGCCGCGGATAACGCGCCGCAGGGTGCGTAGCTGGTCTTCACTATCGAGGATCTGGAAACTGTCCGGCAACCCGGCCTCCTGCCAGTGCAGGCGTAATAACCGGTGGGCAATTCCGTGGAAAGTACCCACCCACATGCCGCCGACCGGTCGCTTCAGCAGGGTCTCGATGCGGGCGCGCATCTCCGCGGCTGCCTTGTTGGTGAAGGTGACTGCCAGTATGCCGAAGGGCGCGGCCTGCTCCGTTTCCAGATACCAGGCGATACGGTGCACCAGCACCCGGGTCTTGCCGCTACCGGCGCCGGCAAGCACGAGGATATTGCCTGGCTGCGCGGCGACCGCTTCGCGCTGCGCCTCATTTAATCCGTCCAGTACGCTCGATACGTCCATCAGCGAATTGTAACCCGAATGCTACCTGTTCGTCATTCCCGCGCAGGCGGGAATCCAGCCTATAAATCAACTTCTTATAAGGAATTTTGTTATCTACTGGATTCCTGCCTTCGCAAATGACGTTAGATAAGGGCACCCGATGAATTCATATGGGTGTCCCGAAATTACCGTGCAACAGTGTTAGAATGATTGCGAATTTTTGAATACCAGGAATAACAATGCAATCTCAACCCCAGGATGCCCGCGTGTTAATCGACCGGGTCCTGTCCGGTTCCCGCAAACTGGGCGCCGACGCCGCAGAAGCGGATATCAATACGGGTCGCGGCCTCTCGGTCAATGTGCGCATGGGCCAGGTAGAGACCATTGAACACCAGCGCGACAAGGGCCTGGG
The DNA here is from genome assembly GCA_028819495.1 of Gammaproteobacteria bacterium. Classification (GTDB taxonomy): domain Bacteria; phylum Pseudomonadota; class Gammaproteobacteria; order Eutrophobiales; family Eutrophobiaceae; genus JAAXHV01. The sequence goes on from JAPPLI010000037.1 coordinate 8,402, forward strand.
CATCACGGTGTACATGGGTGGTCGCAAAGGCTCCGCCTCCACGTCGGATTTTTCTGACGGGGCGCTGGAGGCTACCGTCAATGCCGCCTGCACTATCGCCAGGCACGCCAGCCAGGATGATTGCGCCGGCCTGATCGACCCCGAATTCCTGGCAACGAGCGTCCCGGACCTTGACTTGTGTCATAACTGGGAAATTACCCCCCAGGCGGCAATCGAACTCGCCGTTGAATGTGAAACTGCAGCGCGCCGGGAGGATGCGCGGCTGACCAACTCCGACGGATCCCTGGTAGGGACTTATTCCGGTTCCCACCTCTACGGCAACACTCACGGTTTCGTCAACGGCTGGGACTGGTCCTCCCACAACATCGACTGCACCGTTATTGCCGAGGAAAACGGCAGGATGCAGCGCGACGGCTGGTATACCAAGGCCCGCGATCAGCGCGATCTCGAAAACGTGGAGAGCGTGGGGCGGGAAGCCGCGCGCCGTACCCTGTCCCGGTTGAATGCGAAAAAACTGACCACCCGGTCTGCGCCGGTGATCTTTGAAGCCCCGGTGGCCCGGGGCCTGTTCTCCGCGTTCATCACCGCGGTCTCCGGCGGCGCCCTGTACCGGCGCGCCTCATTCCTGCTGGACAAGCTGGGCGAACAGGTCTTCAACCCCCGCATACAGATTGAGGAACAACCCCACTTGCCCAAGGAACTGGGCAGCGCGCCGTTCGACGATGACGGCATGGCCACCCGGCGCAAACACCTGGTCAGGGACGGCGTCCTGGAGAGCTATGTATTGAGCGCCTACTCTGCCCGCAAATTAGGCATGACCCCCACCGGGAATGCCGGCGGCGTGCATAACCTCGTGGTGCAAACCGGGGAACAGGACCTGGATGCGCTGATAAGGCAGATGGACACCGGCCTGCTGATCACCGACATGATCGGTTTCGGCGTAAACCAGGTCACCGGCGATTATTCCCGGGGCGCATCGGGTTTCTGGATTGAGCAGGGAGAGGTCCGTTACCCCGTCGAGGAAATTACCGTCGCCGCCAACCTCAAGGACATGTTCCAACATATTGTCGACATCGCCAACGACGTCGATAACCGCGGCAACATCAAAACCGGATCGGTGCTGATTGAGAATATGACCATCGCCGGGGAGTAGTAAACGTTGTGAATATTCTCCGGCGTGATTTGCGCAAGTAATGCCTCAAGATTATCCTCTCCAAGAGCGGGACCGACCACAATCCGGCAGTCTTCTACTTTACTCATGAGTGGCTCCAATAGTTTCATTACGATACCGATCCAAGTCCTCGTCAGTCATTTCCTCAGCAGAAACAAGACGATAATGTTTCTCCTCATTGATCACCACCCCCTTTTCCCCTGTTTCAAAGATGAAGAGCGCTATCAAATTATCTTCCATAAACTGTGCCGCTACAGGACGGCAAACAAGTTGCGGAAATTTTGCAGCGCATAGGGCAAAATCCTGCTCTACCTGGACTATTCCGAGTTGGTCAGGTCTCCCTTTGGCTTGAACAGGGAAAACATACTGCGCGCCATGTTTGTCCATGCCTATATAAATTTCATCTGTCTCAACCTGTCCCATGTCTGGTACGGTTGTGCGCAGGTGATTTTGTAGTGAATAACAAGCCACACCTGAGAAAATATCAACGAGGCGGTTATACCTTAATTTTGCCAACAGCGCCTGTTCATCATTAAGCGCGTATCTGGCAATAATTCCAGGTGTCGCATCGGGGATTTTTATCTCCGCCAGAAGGGAGTTCGGAACGATATGCGGCATGGCCGTCAACGAAAACTTATACTTTGCCTGGCCAACTGATCGGATAACCCATTCCAGCCCGTCAGGGGCGAGTTCCCGAATTGATTCCGGTAATGTAGTCCGGTAACGGAAACTGTAAATGACATCGCCAAGATTTTTGGGTAGTTCCATCCCAAGTTCCTTTGCGGCGCTGACAAGATCTTCGCGCCGGAAGTTTACCTCCTGCGCCTCATTCCTGTAATTCCCGAGAAAGATATATTCGATCAGTTTCGAATATCGGTTTCCACTCTTAGCCATCCTTCCTCTCCTTATTGACACCCCGGCCATTGCAATACAACTACTTCTTCCCGTACCTGTTTGCGGGTTGCCGTGGCAAGGCGAGTACGAAACAGATCGATGCCGATGATTCGGTATCCCAGCGACCGGGCTATATCCGCAAGTATCTGACCGGTGCGAATCATGACTTGCAGGTATGAGGCCTGATCTCCCACAACATAACCAAGATACGCTCCCGGTTTCAGAAATGGTCGTAATTCGGCCAAGTGCCGGGCCATGCCGCCGAAATACAACTTGGTCACCTTGCTGTATTGCCTTTCAAAACCGGATGTTTTGCCGAGCGTAATTCTGCGTTTTTCTATCTCCTCGGCTATTGACTGTATTTCTGCATGTCCCGCGACCCATTCATCATCATCGTCTCCCTTATACACATTACGTGAATTGGACCTGAGCAGGTTTTTTTTCAAACTCCGCAATTCTTCCCTGTTTTTGATATATCCCAACATCACGCTTTCCAGCCGCGTGGTTCTCGTATAGTCTTTCTCGTTCGGATAAGGCGGGGACGTAAAAACGGCGCTGATACTTTCAGGGGATAACAGCGAAGCCAGTTGCCGCGCATCTGCATGATATACCGTAGCGGGCGCATTCAGACATCTTTTCATACGCAAATCCGCTACGATTTTTTCCACTTCAGTCAACCAGCTTTCGATAACCGGCGCATCTGCTTTTTTTGTCCGCCGTACCCCTACCTCCGGGCCAAAATACAGGTTGCTGGCGGAAAAAACCAATGATTTTGCCAGCGCAAGCAATTCATGCCGTTTGTACCCGACGTCTTCATTCTCTTCGATTTGATCCCGTAGCACCAAAGACTTATGCAACGGCAACGGACTTATTGATCCGTTTAACAACAGGTTGAATGACTCTTCCGGCAGTGTTCGAAGAGATGCCCTGCTCCATGAATCGATAATTTCCTTTGCCTGTCTTGCCAGTGAATGGGCATGTTCCCTCAGTTCGGCAGGATCAACATCCCAATCTGTTTTTACGGAACAGGCAAAATGCGCGACGGCGTTTGCTTCAATGCCTGTACTGGGTATGCCGTGACGTTTTGCCTCGACCAGTGTTGTCCCGGCGCCGCAAAACGGGTCCAACAGCATATCGTCTTCGTTCAACTCAAACCTGCGGAGATATTCACGAACAAGATGGGCAGGAAATGACAGGACGAATCGATACCAGTCGTGGAAGTGCCTGTCATCAACGTCCAGCCTGTTTATACTGCCGTTGCTCCTTGGCGGCGCTGCCAGGGCCGCATCTTCGGGGAATAAAGCTGTTTGCAAAACGCTCTCCTTTTCTCTCGATACCCGTGTGAGGAAATCCGTGAATATTTTACCAGAAGTTCCCCGATCAGTCCGCCTTTCTGTCCTGGTCGGACACATCTTTTTCCCCGGCATACAAGCGTGAATACACTCCGTTTCGGGCAATCAGTTGGTCGTGCGTGCCAGTCTCGACCAGCTTACCGTTGTCCATGACGAGTATTTGATCGGCATTTTCAATGGTGGTCAGGCGGTGGGCAATGATTATGCAGGTCCTGTCCTGCCGGATTGAAGCCAGGGACTGTTGAATCCTGCGCTCCGATTCAGTGTCCAGAGCGGCCGTGGCTTCATCCAGGACCAGGATGGGAGCGTCCTTCAACAGCGCCCGCGCCAAGGCGATGCGCTGGCGTTGCCCGCCCGACAGCCGGGACCCGTTATTGCCGATAACCGTATCGAAGCCGTTTTCCAGATCCTCGATAAACGTCAGGGCGTCGGCCAGGCGAGCCGCTTCCCTGACCCGTTCCATGCCGGCCCCACGGTTGCCGCCGTAGGCGATGTTATTGAACACGGTATCGTTGTACAGTACCATGTCCTGACTGACCAAGGCGATATTCTCCCGCAGGCAGGCGAGGGAGAGGTCGCGAATGTCATGGCCGTCCACCCGCATCTCACCGCCCTGCGCGTCATAAAAACGGGCAACTAAATCTACCAGGGATGTCTTGCCGCTGCCAGAGGGACCGACAATCGCGATAAGCTGCCCAGGCTGCGCGTTCAATGACACGTCCTGCAACACCGGCTCGTCCGCTGTGCCGTAGGCAAAGCGGAGGTTGCGAATTTCGATTTGTCCCGTCAGCCGGGAGACAGAAACCTTGCCGGCGTCCGCCTCTGCTTCCTGGTCTATAAATGCAAACACGCTCTCACACGCGGTCAGTCCCCTCTGCAAGTCTTCATTAATGCGCGCCAAGCGCCGCAGGGGGCTCAACAGCATCAGCAATGCGGCAAAAAAGGAGTTGAATTCGGCCACGGTGATCCGGTCCGTGGCCGCGTGTTGCGCGGCCACGTAAACGATGAGGCCCAGCGCCAGCGCCGTAATCACGTTGATCGCTGGTGTGCCTGCGGCCGAGGCTGCAACAAATTTCATGTTTGCCTGGCGGTTTGCGTTGGCTTTTTGCCCGACCCTTTCAGACTCCTGCTCCTGCCCGGCAAAAATCCTGATGATGCGGTGCGCGGCGATAGCTTCACCAAGTGCATTGTGGAGGTCCGCCATGGAATCCTGCACCAGCCGGCTTATCCTGCGCAAGCGCCGGCGCAACAGCAGCAACACTGACAGGATAACCGGCCCGGCCAGGAACGCGACCAGCGTCAGCGCCCAGTCGATCCAGGCCATCCAGGCCGCCAGTCCAATAATGCTCAGGGTATCCCGGCTCAGGGTGGTGATGACGTTGGTTGCCGCCTCCTTCAACTGGGCCGCGTCGAAGGTGAACCTGGAGATCAGGCTGCCGGCGCTGTGGCGGTCCAGGCCAGCGCAGGGCACAGACAGCAGGCGGTTGAACATCTCCATCCGCAGGTCCATCACAAGCCTGTCCGCGACCCAGGCCAAGGCATACCTGCTGATATAAGATGCAACCGCGGCGACCAGGAAGACCAGGATGATCGGCACGATCACATGGGTCACCAGGTTGATTTCGGAGAGTTGGAATACGCCTTCCGTAATGTTCTTGAACAACGCGGCAATGGCCGGGCTGGTCAGCGCAAGAACAGCCATGGCAACCACGGCTATGAGAAAAATCCTCAGATAGGGCTTTACATAAGTCAACAAGCGCAAGTAAAGTTCAAAATCAGTGGACTTTTTTTGCTTCATGGTGACAAAATCATTAGTGAAACCTGCGCTATGTGGGGAAAGTATACAGTATCATCCCCACAGTTTTCTGTGTTAAGCCAGAACGCAACATTGATACGAACAGTATGTCAAAAAAACACCCCATCATCGCAGTCACCGGTTCATCCGGCGCCGGGACCACCAATATCAAGGAGGCCTTCGAGAAGATCTTCAACCGCCAGGGTATCAAGGCGGCAGTGATTGAGGGCGACAGCTACCACCGCTATAACCGTGAGGAAATGGAGCAACTAGCCCGGCAAGCCATGCGCGAGGGCAGGCACATCACCCACTTCGGTCCTGAAGGAAACCTGCTTAAGGAGCTCGAAGCCGGGTTCAGGGAATATGCCGAACACGGCACAGGCAGGCAGCGCCATTACATTCATAATGACGCGGACGCAACGCGCCATGGCGGGACGCCCGGCACACTGACGCCCTGGAAACCCCTGCCGGAGAACACGGATTTAATGCTTTACGAGGGGCTGCACGGCGGCCTGATCACCGACCAGGTGAACATTGCCCGATACGTGGACGTGCTTATCGGCATCACGCCCATCATCAACCTGGAATGGATCCAGAAAATCCAGCGCGACAAGGCGGTTCGGGGCTACAGCAGTGAAGACGCCACCGACATGATCCTGGAGCGCATGCATGATTATGTTCACTACATCACCCCGCAATTCTCCCGCACCGATATCAACCTGCAACGGGTCCCGACCATCGATACCGCCAATCCGTTCGGCGCCGTACACATTCCCTCCAGCGATGAGAGTTTTACCGTCATCCACGTCCGTAATCGCGACAAGCTGGCCGTCGATTTCCTGTACCTGCTGGAAATGCTGCACGGTTCTTTCATGTCCACGCCCTACACAATTGTGATCCCCGCCGGCAAAACCAACTTCGCCATCCAGTTGATTATTGAACCCCTCATCAAGAAGATTATGGCGACCAAGGAAACTGCGAATGGATAAACCACCCCATCAAGCCGCCGCCTGCAACAAATGAGTGGCAGTAGGAATCCAGTTTGGAAGTTACTTTTTACTGGATGATGATTGATAAAACCAATCATTCAACAACCGAATTATGGAGGCTATTACTCCTGCCAGACCCAGTGGGACGGCTATGGCCACAAAACCCTTCCAGGCGGCAACACCGGCAACAGCTACCAGGGCCAGATACGTAATTGTAGAACGATTAATCCGCTTGCTATCATTGGCCAACGCTTTGGTTTGGCCCTCGAAGCGTATCTGCTGCTCCTTCTCCGCCATGGAGAGGATGCGCTCCGCCGCATCAGGCACAACCTGATTGTACTTGTTAAAATCTTCAGGGGATGGCAATGGACCGATAAATATCGATTCGGTCCTATGCCCAACAAACAGTTTTTGAACCAGCTGTTCCCTCTGCTCATCAGTGAGGTTTTTAACAAAGTCGTCCAGTTCTTTGCCGGTATGGCTACCCGGGATTACCAGGCCCTGCTTGTCTCGGAATTGGGGTTGATCAGGATGTTCGGATTTACTTTTTTGTCTCATCAGAAAGCATCCCTGCAACCCTGAGGTCACCTACCGCCTTGCGGAAGTATCCAGCAATGTGTTCCCTGTCTTGGATATACCCTGCTATGCCAGAGGCCGGATAATTCAATAGCAGGTCTTCGGGAGGCGTAAACGCATCGGTCAACTCATCAAGCAAGTCCCTGCGCGGTAAATCATCAATGGAACGAAATAGTCGGGTTCGTTCTGGTTTCATATGCTTTGCCTCCTTTTTTATTTTCCATATTAAGTATATCACTTTCGTCCAACGTCAGAACGGGCTTACGCCAATTATGTCCGGACAACCACTGCTATATTTCCATACAGTACGGCTGATTTTACCTGATCGGAATAAACTGAAAAGCGAAGAATCAGCGAAAATGTGAGAAAAGTCACATTTTGCTGTAAACAGTGTTTGAGGTCAGTGAAAAAAATACAGTGAGTCCGGCGGGTTGTCCCGGTTCAACAAAAAACTCCCAGCAGAAACTAGGCGTTCGTATCGTCGACATTTAATGCCTTGTTGCGCGATTACGTCGACGCAAACCTGGGTTTTAAACAACTCGGTGCGCTGATGGGTAAAAACCCGCAAATCTAAGGCCCTTTAATTTCCACCAGCGCACCTATAGCATTTCCGGTCTCACGCACGCCGGTCACCAGGTTCAGGCCCTCCTGGTAGTACTTCGCGGCCGCGGCTTGGTCGCCCTGTTGCTCCAGCAGGGTTGCCAGTTCCTGGCAGGCATCGGGGCTCGGTTGGGTTTCAATACTTTGTTCCAGGTAGCTCCTTGCCCTTCCCCAGAGCTGAAGTCTTTTGCACAAACGGCCCAGGGTCAGCAACAACGCCGCGTCCCGGGGGAAGCGGGACAGGCTGGTCTCCGCGAATGCCAGTTGCCGCTTCAGGTTCCTGCCTTCCACCAGGCCGAACAGACGCGCCAGTTCCGGATCCCATTGCCTCTTCAGCGCGCGCCGCAACATGGCCTCGCAACTGCTGCTGTCCCCAAGGCGCAGGCGCTCGGCAACGTAAGCACCAAGCAGGGCGCTTTCTTTTTTCAGCCTGTTCGGAATGCGCCGCCAGGCGTCTTCCAGCGCGGGACCATCGTGGCCGTCCCCGGCCTGACGCAGCAGCCCGGCATGGAGAACCAACTGTTCGGTCCTGGCCTGCTCTGCCGAAACCAGGCCGCGCCGCCTGCTTTTGGACCAGCGCCGTAAATCGGTGGGCGCACGCAGCAATCTCGCCAGCGTGCGGATCAACGCATAAACCAGGAGGAACAGGACAATCAGAGCCAGCGAGAACACCACCAGGCTGGTCTGGATGACCCATCCCCTGTAGGTAAATACCACCTCGCCCGGGGATTGTTGCAAGACCCAGCCCAGGGCGACCGCCAGCAGCAGCACAGTGAGCACGGTGAATAACAGTCTCATTGCCGCACTACGCCTCCGGTAACCGGACTGCCCAGTCGTGTCAGGTACTTATCAAAAGCGTTCAATGTCCCATTGATGGACGGCGCCGGTTGCTGCAGGTCGGCGCCGGCCGCGCGTTCCAGAATTTCCTGCGCGTTGCGGACACGGTTATCGCCGGTATCGAAGTATTCATTTAACCAGTCCAGGCAGGAACCGGCGGACTCCCGAAGCTGGTCCCCGTCCCTGATCAATACAGCCAGTCGCGCCGCGTCCAGTTGCAGGCGCAGGTTGCGGTGCAGGAAGAAACGCTCCCGAGGCGCCAGCAACGCGACAGATTGCCTGTCCGTACGGGAGATAACCAACAGGGATTTCAATTCCTGCCAGATGCTGCGGGCAACCCTGTTCCAGCGGTTTTCCGTTTCGGCCGGGTCATCGACA
>JAPPLI010000091.1:0-8577 GCA_028819495.1 Gammaproteobacteria bacterium
CGCCATTCCCCGCACGGCGCGCCTTGCGCTCAACCGCTTCCCGACCCGCTGAACATGGCAATATCAGGTTGAAAGAGTACCAGCGTGAGAGAGTCCGAAATTGCCAAGATCGATGCGTTCCTGGGAACCCTGCAACACCTCTCGATCCATACGCGCAAGGCTTACGCCGGCGACCTGGCGTTTTTTCTGAATTACTGCAGGCAACTCGATGTCGTCAGTTGGCAGGACCTGGACGGCCGCCAGGTACGCGGGTATATCACGCAAAGACACAGGCAGGGAACAGGCGGCAGGAGTCTGCGTCGCAACCTGTCCTCCATCAGGGCGTTCTACAAGTACCTGTTAAGCAGGGGAGAGGTAACGAAGAACCCGGCAGAAGGGATCACGACGCCGAAGACCGAAAAGCGCCTGCCGAAAACGCTGGACGTGGACCAGACCTCCCGGCTGGTCGAGATCAAGGGTGACAAGGCGCTCACGCTGCGTGACCGGGCCATACTGGAATTGATGTATTCTTCGGGGCTGCGGCTTGCGGAATGTGTCAGCCTGGATGTTTATAGTGTAGACATCCGGGACGGGCTGGTAACCGTTACCGGAAAGGGCAACAAAACGCGCAAGGTGCCTGTGGGAAATTATGCCCTGGAGGCGGTCAGCTCATGGCTGAAGGTCAGGCCGCAACTGGCGGCGCTGGACGAGACCGCCTTGTTTGTCAGTACCCGCGGCAAGCGCCTCAGCGCCCGCTCCGTGCAACAGCGCATGCGCCACTGGGCATTGAAACAAGGCATGGATACCAACGTGCATCCGCACATGCTGCGCCATTCATTCGCCACCCACCTGCTGGAATCCAGCGGCGATCTCAGGGCGGTACAGGAACTGCTGGGGCATGCGGATATCAGTACCACGCAAGTCTACACCAGCCTGGATTTCCAGCACCTGGCAAGCGTGTACGACCAGACCCACCCGCGCGCCAGGAAAAAATGATATACGGGGTCAGAGTAAAAATTCTGAAAATTCAGGGGTCAGAGTAAGAAATTCGAAGAATTTTTACTCTGACCCCAAAATTCACCGGGCCTTCAACAAACGCTCCTTTTGCAGCTGCCAGTCCCGGTCTCTTTCCGTCTGGCGCTTGTCATGAGTTTTCTTCCCCTTGGCAACACCGATAGCCAGCTTGGCCCGGCCGTTCTTCCAGTACATCGTCAGCGGTATCACGGTATACCCCTGCCGTTCCACCGCGTTTGCCAGGCGGTTTATCTCGGCCCGGTTCAGCAGTAGTTTGCGGGTCCTCTGCGGGTCAGTCCTGACGTGCGTGGAGGCTGTTGGCAAAGGTGTGATCAAGGCGCCGAACAGGAACGCCTCCCTGTCTTTGAGCAGGATATAACTCTCGTTGATCTGAATTTTCCCGGCGCGCAGGCTTTTTACTTCCCAACCTTCCAGGACCAGGCCGGCCTCGAACTTGTCTTCTATGGAATATTCAAACCGCGCCTTTTTATTCCGGGCGATCGTATTGTCCGGAGTTTTGTCTTTCTTCTTTGCCACCGGTAATCCTGCGGGAAGGGTTCATACGAAGTATATCATTCGATGGGTGTCCTGAATTTGAGATAGGTGGGGTCAGAGTAAAATCACCACCGGCTCTGCGGTTGCCAACGTCCTCGGCGATTTTACTCTGACCCCGGAATTTAGTGGGAACGGCTGCCGCTGCCTCCAGGCTTGTATAAGGGGGGAAATTCCCGCAGAATCGAAAAAAAACCAAGAGAGAAGAAATGGCTGCCAATCGCACTTCGATTCATGGCCAGTGGTCGTCAAGGTGGATATTCGTTCTTGCGGCGACGGGCTCTGCCGTCGGACTGGGCAATATCTGGAGATTTCCATATATCACCGCGGAACATGGCGGCGGCGCGTTCGTGCTCATCTACCTGGTCTGTATCATCCTGGTGGGCCTGCCGATCATGATGTCGGAAATCATGCTTGGCCGCCGGGGACGACGCAGTCCCATCCACGCCATGGAAGTGCTGGCCGAGGAAGAAGGGCGCAGCAGGCACTGGCGCCTGGTAGGAGTATTGGGGGTATTTGCCGGCTTCTTCATCCTGACTTTCTACAGCATCGTGGCCGGCTGGACCCTGGCTTATATCCTGCGCACGGTATCAGGCGTATTTAACGGGGCAAGCGCGCAGGAGACACAGGATATTTTTAATGCACTGGTGTCCGACCCGGAGCGCCTGCTTGCCTGGCACACCATTTTCATGATCATGACCGTGTCCGTCGTGTCCAGGGGCGTTAAACAGGGGCTGGAACAGGCAGTCCGTTACCTGATGCCGGCACTGTTCGTGCTGTTGCTGTTCCTGGTGGGCTACTCGGCGACGACCAGTGGTTTTTCCGAAGCCGTATCCTACCTGTTCAAACCGGATTTCAGCCAGATCGGGCCTTCCACGGTACTGGTTGCACTGGGACAGGCATTCTTCAGCCTGAGCCTGGGTATGGGCGCCATCATGACCTATGGTTCGTACCTGTCCGAACGCGCCTCCATTCCCGGTACGACCGCGTACATCGGGGTGATGGATACCGGCGTCGCACTGCTGGCCGGCCTGGCCATCTTTCCCATCATGTTCAGTTTCGGCCTGCAACCGGAAGAAGGCGGGCCGGGCCTCATATTCATGATACTGCCGATTGCGTTCGGCCAGATGTCCTACGGCAGTATCCTGGCCTTCATCTTCTTTACCCTGCTGATGTTTGCCGCCTGGACATCTGCCCTGTCCATTCTTGAACCCATAACCGCGTGGCTCGTGGAAAAGACGGGTTACACCAGGATGAAGGCGGCGATCTGCTCCGGGTTTGTAGCCTGGTTGCTGGGACTGGGTTCCCTGTTGTCCCTGAATCTCTGGTCCGAAGTAAAGTTGTTCGGGATGACATTCTTCAGCCTGATGGAACACCTGTCAGTCAATATCATGTTGCCTGTAGGGGGCTTGTTGATATCCGTTTTTGCCGCATGGTGTATGTCGAGATCGTCCTCTTTTGCCGAACTGAAGTTAAGCAACAATGCTTACCTGGCCTGGAAAGTGGCCGCCATGTTCATTGCGCCTGCCGGGGTGATTTTAATCCTGCTGCAGGAAGTCTTCGGCTTTCTGGGATGACGTGGGACAGGTAAACAGGTCAACTGCCGTACCGTTCGTCGAGGTTGAAATCGTCTATGGCGTGACCGGAGCAGAGATTATCAGGCAGGAAGTTCCCGCCAACGCGACCCTGAAGGAAGCTATTGAACAGTCAGGCATACTGGAAAAGTATCCGGAGATCGACCTGGACAGCAACAAGGTTGGGGTATTCAGCAGGAAAAGGGAATTGCACGCGCCTGTTCGCGCCGGCGACCGCATAGAGATATATGAGCCGTTGAAAGTGGATCCCAAAGAGGCGCGCCGACGCCGCGCAAAAAAAGCCGGCAGGTAGCGAGGGCGCCCATGGCCTTGCTCAATATCAACCTGCATTCCACTCCCCGCTACAGGATAGCGTTGCTGTTTGGCGCATTGATCGCCGCCGCCGCCATCACCGGGCTGGTATCACTGGCCGGCGGTTCCGTGACGGTGCCGCTCCGGGAAGTTATCGGCATCCTTATCGAGCGGCCGCCCGGGATCAATTCGCAGATCGTCCTTGACCTGCGGCTGCCCCGGGTCATTTCCGGTTTTGTCGTCGGCGGGATGCTGGCGCTGGCTGGCGCGCTGATGCAGGTATTGCTGCGCAACCCGCTGGCGGAGCCTTATATCCTGGGCGTGTCCGGCGGCGCTTCCGTGTTCGCATTGCTTGCCATCAGTATGGGCCTCGCAGGGGTATGGCTTACGCTGGGCGCCTGCTTCGGCGCGTTGCTGACCATGTTCATGGTGTTCGTATTTTCAGGTTCAGGCGCCGGCTGGAACCCGTTGAAAGTGCTCCTGACCGGGGTGGTCATCGCCGCCGGCTGGGGCGCGGTCATCAGTTTTCTGCTGGCCGTCAGCCCGGCCGCCAAGCTGCATAACATGTTGTTCTGGCTGATGGGCGACCTGAGCTTCAGTCAGCCTGGCGGACACTATTACCTGGTATTAGTCGTGGCAGTAATCCTGGCAATGTATTTCTCACGGGCCTTGAACCTGCTGGCGGTCGGCGATCTTCAGGCCGCCGCGCTGGGTGTCTCCGTGAACCGCCTGCGTATTATCACTTATTTCCTGGCCTCGATACTGACGGCAACGGCAGTCATCCAGGCCGGGAGCATAGGTTTTATCGGCCTGATCATCCCTCACGCGGTCAGGTTGCTGATCGGTAACGACAACCGGCTGCTGCTGCCGGCCTCCGTGCTGGCAGGCGGCATACTGCTGGTGTTTGCCGATATGCTGGCGCGCACCCTGCTGGCGCCCAGGCAACTGCCCGTCGGCGTCCTGACCGCGCTCATCGGCGTGCCGGTCTTTCTGTTGCTGTTGCAATCCACCGCGGCAAGGCAGAGGCCATGAGGCAGCAGAAATGCCGGGGTCAGAGTAAAAACCCATGAGATGTACGACTAAAGCGCACATTCCGATGGGTTTTTACTCTGACCCCACCTATCTGACCGAGGTTAGCGGGAACCGCTGGCTATGAGGCGACAGGTCATGACGACGACCGGGACAGGTTTATGTTGACGGTAAACGCAGAGGCATTGACCGTAAGCATCGGGCAGAAACTCATCTGCCGGGATTTCGACCTGGAAATCAGGGCAGGGGAGCACTGGGGTATGCTGGGCGGCAACGGGGTCGGAAAAACCACCTTGCTGCATACCCTGGCCGGGTTGAGAAAGCCGGTCAGCGGCAGGATCCTGCTGGACAATTCAGACTTGCAGGATTACCGGCGCCTGCGCCTGGCCCGGAAGGTGGGGGTCCTGTTTCAGGACAGCCAGGATACCTTCCCGGCCACGGTGAAGGAAACCGTGCTGGCCGGAAGGTTTCCTTACCAGTCGTTCTGGCCGGGGGGGCAGCGTGAGGACGTTACCCTGGCAGACGCCGCCCTGGCGCAATTGAACCTGGCGCAGATGCAGGACCGGCAGGTGGATGCCATGTCAGGCGGGGAACGGCGGCGCCTGGCTATCGCCACCCTGTTGTTGCAGGATCCCGGGCTGTGGCTGCTGGATGAACCGACCAACCATCTTGATTTCCACCACCAGATCCAGGTCCTCGACCTGATAAGCCGACGCGTGAGGGACAGGAACGGGGCATTGTTGATGGTGTTGCACGATGTCAACCTGATAAGCCGATATTGCAGCCACGCAATCCTGATGCCGGGACAGGAACAACTGCTGTGCGGCGAGGTGGCGGAAGTGATTAACAAGGCTAACCTGGAAAACCTCTACCGGCACCCGATCCATGAAATATCAAGCGCAGGCAGGAAGTACTACTTCCCCGCTTGATGTTTTTGTTATCCGCAGATGACGCAGATTACCGCAGATAAATTATAAAAGACTCTTTTTTAATCTGCGTTCATCTGCGTCATCTGCGGATGAATCATTCAAGGACCCGACAAGCCTTCGTCAACCTGGGTATCGGGTTCGGCGGTATCCGTTTTTTGCGCCTGTTCCGGCGGTTCCTCGGCGGCGTCATCACCGGTAAACGGCAGCTTGTCGATCAGCCTGCTGAAAAAGCCGCGTCTCTTGTACTTTCTTAACGGGACGTCAACGATCTTTGTGGGTTTGTTCGTCAACTCCTCCGGCCTTTCCAGCCCCGGCACCACGTCGCCATCGATATAGGCCAGCTTGTCGTCCTCGAAGTGCAGGGTGATATGGCGCTGCTTGCGCTGGCGGCCGCCTTTGGAAAAGGTGTAAACATACTCCCAGCGGTTGGTATGAAACGGGTCGACCAGGGGGGGTGTCCCCATGATGAACTGCACCTGGTTCTTGTCCATGCCGGGCTTTAACCGGGACAGCATTTCGCTGTCGATGATGCTGCCTTGCTGGATATCGATTCGGTACACCCCGGGAAGTTTGAAAGTTCCCTCATGGGTGCAGGCCGTGAGGAAAAAAGCGAGTGACAGTAATAGAAATCTCATGCGGCAGGGGCTCCCGATCCATAATTTACAAAATTCAGACCCAGTTGCAGTATACTTGACTCTGTGAGAGTTAACAGGTTTTTAGAATACTCTGATTGGTTCAGGGCTTCCCAAACTAAGGAACCTCTGATTAAATCAGAGGTTCCTGCGATACAGGGATGTTTCGCCATAATCAGTGACGATACGTCATTGATTATATGAGCAACACAAAAATCGCATTTTTGTGTTGCGTGCTCTGACAAGTCCAGGATGGACTTGTTCAGAGCTTCCCTGAAAATAACAGGCAGGAAATTTCCCATGGACAGCAAGTCTCTTAAAGAAGCGGGTTTGAAGGCGACCCTGCCGCGTATCCGGATACTGGAAATCCTGGAGGAGTCGGAACTAAAGCACGTGAGCGCGGAGGATGTCTACAAGGCCCTGCTCGATGCCGGGGAAGACGTAGGCCTGGCGACGGTATACCGGGTGCTTACGCAGTTCGAAGGCGCCGGGCTGGTAATCCGCCACCATTTCGATACTGGCCATTCCGTATTTGAACTGGACCGCGGCAAACACCACGACCACATGGTGTGCATAAAGACCGGGAAGGTCATCGAATTCGAAAATGAAAAAATCGAAATACTGCAACGGGAAATCGCGGAACAGCATGGTTACGAGTTGCATGACCACAGTCTTGTACTCTACGTAAAACCGAAACAGTAATCACTGTCCCGGCGCCCGCGGCCGGGCCCGGGGGGGGGGGGGCAAATAATGTTTTAAATTTTTTTTTTTTTGTTTAAAAAAAAAACAAGTAAAAACGGAAAAACGGGAAAATTAAAAAAATCTAAATACTCCAACGGTAAATCGCGTAACAGATTGTTTACTTTTTCATTCACAACTTTTTTTTACTATACTAAAACCCCAAACAAAAACCCCCCCCCCCCCGCGGGCGGCGGGCGGGCGCGCCTTTCTCACTAGTAGTCTTTCAATTTGATATTGTTGGGTAACTACCATTCCCGTGAAAACGGGAATCCAGTGAGCAAATATTCCTTATAATGAGTTTTATTGCCTACTGGATTCCCGCTGTTGCGGGAATGGTAAGTGCTGTCAGGCAATATCAGATTGAATAACTACCAGGCAATGTAATGATTGCGCTGAACGAGGCGCTGGAAAAAATCCGCCCTGCAGATGACGTTGCCATGCGCCGCGCGCGCGCCAGGCAGCGGCATCTCACCAAGCCGCCGGGCAGTCTTGGCCGCCTGGAGGATGTCTCCGTGCAACTGGCCGGGATCCTCGGCACGGAACGGCCCCGGCTGCGCGGCAAGACCTTAATCATCGCAGCAGGGGACCACGGCGTCGTCGCCCAGGGTATAAGCGGCTATCCCCGGGAAGTCACTGTGCAGATGGTGCGCAACATCCTGGCGGAAGGCGCAGCCATCAGTGTGCTGGCCGGGCGCCTGGGCGTGGAGCGGATCGTGGTTGACGCCGGCGTGGCGGGTGAACTGCCGGTGTCACCCGGAATCAGGAGTTTACGCATAGGCAGGGGTACCGGCGACATCACGCAGGGACCGGCCATGTCGCGCCCGCAGGCGGAGCGGTGCATCAGCGCCGGCATGGAACTGGCCCTAGAGGCTGCCGACTCGGGCGCTGACCTGATAGGAACCGGGGACATGGGCATCGGCAATACCACCCCATCCAGCGCGATTGTCGCGGCATTAACCGGCAGGCCGCCGGCGCAGACTACAGGCCGGGGCACCGGCCGCACCCCCGCGCAACTGGCTTACAAGATTGAGGTGGTTTCGAAAGCATTGGAAGTGAACGCTCCCGACCCGGAGGACCCCCTTGACGTCCTGGCCAAAGTGGGCGGTTTCGAGATCGGTGTACTGGCCGGCATTGCGCTGGGCGGTGCCATGATGCGCC
Organism: Gammaproteobacteria bacterium; assembly: GCA_028819495.1. Classification (GTDB taxonomy): domain Bacteria; phylum Pseudomonadota; class Gammaproteobacteria; order Eutrophobiales; family Eutrophobiaceae; genus JAAXHV01. The sequence continues at coordinate 7,921 of JAPPLI010000091.1, forward strand.
GGGCAGTGGTGCTGGACGGGTTCATTGCGGCTGCGGCCGCGCTGATCGCCTGCTCACTGTCTCCCGCGACGCGGGATTACCTGATCGCATCACACCGCTCCGCGGAGAAGGGACACCGCGTCGCGCTGTCCCGGCTGAAACTGCGCCCGCTTCTGGACCTGGGATTGAGACTGGGAGAGGGGACCGGCGCCGTGCTGGCAATGCCTGTTATCGAAGGCGCGGCAGCCTGTCTGTCGGACATGGCGACCTTTGCCGAGGCAGGAGTTTCCGGCCGCCCGGCGACAGACACGCCGGAAAGCGCCAAATGAAAGGGTCAACCCGAATTTCTCACCAAGTGACGCCCCCTCACTTGTCTTTTGACCGCCAGCGGGCACGTGCTTCCTCAACCATAAGCTACGGCTATGCTTTCGGTCGCAGGCACCCGCTGGCGGCCAAAATCCGTCGTGATCATGGCGCCACTTGGTAAGAAATCCGGGTTAAGGGCCGCAGTCGGTTTCCTGACCATCCTGCCCGTCTCACCCCGCGACACGGCCGCACTGGCGCACGCCCGGGCCTACTTCCCGCTGGTCGGGCTTGTCCTGGGCGCACTGCTGGTCGGCCTTGACCTGCTGCTCAGCGGCTGGCTTTTCCTGCCGGAAGGCATGTTTATCGCCCTGG
>JAPPLI010000091.1:8677-16929 GCA_028819495.1 Gammaproteobacteria bacterium
GACCTGCTGCTCAGCGGCTGGCTTTTCCTGCCGGAAGGCATGTTTATCGCCCTGGCGCCGAACCATTTGCTGGAGAGCGTGCTCCTGGTAGTCTTTCTGGCGGTTATGACCCGGGGGCTGCACCTGGACGGCTTCATGGACAGCTGCGATGCCCTGTTCGGCGGCCATACGCGGGAAAGACGCCTGGAGATAATGCGCGATCCGCACGTGGGCGCGTTTGCCGTGGCCGGTGTAGTCTGCCTCCTGATCATCAAGTGCGCGGCCGTAGCCGGCCTTGTGCAGCCCCTCAGATTGCACATGCTTATCCTGTTTCCGTGCCTGTCCCGCTGGGCCATGCTGCTGGTCATGGAACTTTATCCCTACGCGCGCAGCGAAGGGCTGGGCACGGCCTTCCTGGGGTCGGGCGGCCGCCTGCAACTGTTTTTCGGTTTTGTCTGCGCGCTGTTGGCAAGCCTGCTGGCAGCGGGTGTCATGGGCCTGGTCCTGCTGCTGGCGGCCAGCCTTATTGCCTGGGCCATCGGCGCCTGGGCATCGAGGCGCTTGGTCGGGTTGACCGGCGACGTTTACGGCGCGGTCAATGAGATTGTGGAGACGGCAGTCCTGGCCCTGGCCTGTTTCATGCCGGCCGGGTTCCTTTTCATGCCGCAATTCTTCCCTGGGTTACCCTGGTAACAGGCGATGGGTTGGCAGGCATTTCCCGGAGAGTGGCATCTCGGCGCCGCCGTGCTGCTGCTGGCGCTGGTTTTTGACTGCATGCTGGGTGAGCCGCCTGATGTGCTCCATCCGGTAGTGTGGATGGGTAAACTCATTGCATTGCTGGAACGACTGTTTCCCATGGGAGGCAATACGGCATCCCTGCTGGCGGGGGCGGGCATAGCCTTGTTCGTGCCGGCCCTGTTCGGCCTGGCAGCCTGGTTGGCGGTCCAGGGATTGCGCGAACTCGGGACCATCCCTTACCTGCTGGGAGGCGCGTTGCTGCTCAAAACGACGTTTTCGGTAAAGGGACTCGGCGAGGCCGCGCAGGTCACCCGGCGCTTCCTGGCGGCCGGGAACCTGAACGCAGCGCGCCGCAGCCTGGAGAGGCTGGTGAGTCGCGATACGCGGAAACTGGACGAACCACTGGTTGCGGCGGCAGCCATCGAATCGGTGGGCGAGAACACCACGGACAGCTACATCGCTCCCTGGCTGGCGTTCGCCTTGCTGGGTCTGCCGGGCGCTTTTGCATACCGGGCTGTGAATACCCTGGACAGCATGATAGGTTATCACGGCAAATACGAATACTCGGGCAAGGCTGCTGCAAAACTCGACGACTTGGTCAATCTGGTTCCGGCGCGTCTCAGCGCATCGCTGCTGCTTGCGGCTGGCCTGTTTGCCGGATTATCCCAGCGCGTCGCTGAACCCCTTGAGGCCGTATCCGTGCGCCGCGGCTGGAAAATAATGCGCCGCGATCATGGATTGACGGAAAGTCCCAACGCAGGCTGGACGATGAGTGCGATGTCCGGGTTGATTGGTGTGGCCCTGGAGAAACCCGGCCATTACCTGATCGGCAACGGCCTGCGCCGACCCGGTGCTGCAGATATCGGCCGGGCAGTGCGCCTGGCATACCTGACTGCAGCGCTGGGAGTCCTGACGACCCTGTGCCTGTTGGTCATGAGCGGGAAATGATATGACTCGTACCGTACATGGCGGACTGGACTATACGGAACTGAAATCCCTGGGGCTTGCGCCGGGAGACATCCTGGATTTCAGCGCCAATATCAATCCCTTGGGAACGGCCCCGGGAGTGCTCAAAGCCCTGCACGGCGTTGACCCGGCTGCCTATCCCGACCCGGGCTGCCTGGAACTGCGGGAAGCGCTGGGCGCGCAGCTGGAGTTGGCGCCGGACCATATCCTCGCCGGCAACGGTTCCACGGAACTGATACACATGCTGGCGCGCGCCTGGCTGAAACCCGGCGCCAGGGCAGTGATATTCACCCCCGCTTTTGGCGAATACGAGGCTGCCTGCCGTATGCAAGGAATCGAACCGGCGTTGGTCCGGGCAAGTCGGGATGGGGAATTCCGCTGGGATTTGCCAGCTGCGCTTGATTTGCTGGCTGCAATGCAACCGGCGCTTGTTTTTCTCGGCAACCCCAACAATCCAACCGGCAGCTACCTGGAAGAAGAAGACGTGGACCAATTTGCCGGAATAATTCAGGATTGCGGTTTGCTGGTACTGGATGAGGCGTACCTTTCCTTTGTCGACCGGCCCTGGGATGCCAGGCCGTTGCTGGAACGGGGGAACGTGGCGCTGCTGCGTTCCATGACCAAGGACCACGCCCTGGCGGGGTTGCGGCTGGGCTACCTGCTCGCCTTGCCCGAGACGCTTGCGCGTATCAGCCCATGTGGCTACAGTTGGAGCGTCAACGCCCTGGCCCAGGCCGCGGGGATCGCTGCCCTGGAACACCAGGACCATATTGCAAGGGGACGGGAAGCCGTTCACGCGGGCAGGGAATTCCTGCAAAGGGAATTGCGCAGGCTCGGCCTCGAGTGCGGTTCTTCAGCAGCCAACTTCCTGCTGGTTAAGGCGGGCGATGCCACCGGGCTGCGCCGCAGGCTTCTGCAGGACCATGGCCTGTGTGTGCGCGACTGCGCATCCTTCGGTCTGCCGGAGCATATCAGGATCGGCGTGCGCGCGCTCGAGGACTGCCGGCGTTTGATCAATGCCCTGGAAGAAATCCGGGCAGAAACGTCTGTGGGGATGATTGGTGAAACATAAGAAGGTCGAAAAACAGCTTGTTCTGGTACTTGGCGGGGCGCGTTCCGGCAAAAGTTCCTGCGCTGAAAGTCTTGCCGGTCAGGGCGGAAAAACATTGTTCGTAGCTACCGCCGAGGCCCGGGATGATGACATGAAGCAGCGTATAACCAGGCATCGCGCCCGGCGTCCCGCCGCCTGGGATACCCTGGAGGAACCCCTGGACCCGGTTGCGGCTATCCCGTCCGCACTGGTCGATCATGATACGCTGCTGCTCGATTGCGTGACGGTCTGGGTCAGTAACCTGTTGCTGGCGCTCGGGGATGAAAACGATGCCGAGGCTGAAATCCTGGCCCGTGCCGGCGCGTTGCTGGATCTTTACGAACAGACGGATACCAGGTGGATCCTGGTCAGTAACGAGGTGGGGCTGGGCGTAGTCCCGGCAACGGAACTGGGACGGAGTTACCGCGACCTGCTGGGGCGGGTAAACCAGTTGTTCGCTGCCCGCGCCGACAAGACGTACCTGATGGTCGCCGGCCTGGCCCTGGAATTGAAGTCTGCAGGCGCCCAGCCGCATTTTGATTTGAGCCAGGAGTCCGGGGAGGAAAGCTGAACGGAGCAGCCAAAGCGCCCGGCGCCTGTGGCGAACTGGCGCAGGGTATGGCGGGCGGCAGGCACTTCCTCGTCACCTGTCCCATAGACATGTATTCCAGCGCGCAGGTCGAGGTTACCACCGGCGCAGGCAGGATCAGTGGTCCTGCAGACTCGCCCAAGGCGCGCAACGCGGTAAAGTTGACACTCGCCTATTTCCGGCAATACGGGATGGACGCGAGATTGCGCCTGTCCGGTCCGCTGCCGCGCGGCAAGGGAATGGCCAGCAGCAGCGCTGACGTGTGCGCGGCAATCGTAGCCACAGCCATGGCGCTGGGCCGGGAAATCACTCCCCCGGAAACGGCAAGCATCGCCCTCCAGGTGGAACCCAGTGACGGCATCATGTTCCCCGGGATAGCCATGTTCGATCACCGCAACGGCAGCCTGGCCCGGGTGCTGGGCGAACCGCCGCCCATGCGCGTCATGGCGCTCGACTTCGGCGGACGGGTTGATACCCTTGCGTTCAACGACGTGAACAGGGAAAAAATACTAATGCGCCTTGAGCGGCGCCATCAGGAGAGCCTGTCCTGTATCACCTCGGGGATACAAAACGGAGACCCGGAAGCGATCGCACGCGGCGCCACGATCAGTGCACTCGCCAACCAGGAAATCCTGTTCAAGCCGCAGTTGGAAGCCGTGATCGAGCTGGCGCCGGAGGTCGGCGCGGCGGGAGTCAACGTGGCTCACAGCGGCACGGTCATCGGCATGTTATTCCCGGATGCCGATGCGGACCTGGACGGCGCCGTTGCACTGGCCCGGGAAAAATTACCGGGACTCAAGCAGACTTTCCTGTGCCGCGTAGTGGGCGGTGGGGTTATCCCACAGTAAGTTACCGGGGACCTGTCTCTCCGGCGGCACTGATATTGTTTCTCGCCTGTTCCAGGATTTCACACATCTGCCGCGATCCCATCAGGATCCGGGTGGTATGGCGCTGAATGATGTCAGGGTCTATGAAAAACAGGTTGCCGTACTGTGTCGCCTTGAGAAAAGACCATTGTTTCCACTCATCCAGCCAGTCCGGCCTGGCCTCGTTCATGCCGCTGGCGATAATGGTGTCGGGGTTTTCCGTCAACACGGCTTCCTTGCCTACCTGTGGCGTCGGGGTGCCCAGCCCGGCAAAGATATTAGAGCCGCCGCATAAACGGATGACGTTGCCGATTATCTGCCTGTCCGTAACGGTGATCAGCGGGTTGGGCCAGACCTGGTAGAAAACGGTTACTTTTTCCAGACCGGAGTATTCGTTTCGTAACCGGGAGAGTCCGGCGATATACTCCTGCGCAACGGTCCTTGCTTCGTCCTCCCGGCCGCCGAGAATACCAAACCTGATGATATCCGAAGCAACGTCCTCAAGCCGGTTCGGTTCGTTTACGAATACGGTAAGACCCAGCTTAATCAGTCTCTCCACCTGCTGGAATTGATTTCCCTCCTTCCAGGCGACGACGAGGTCTGGTTGCAAAGACAGGATCGTTTCTATATCGAAATTGTCATACCCGCCCACGGATGGGATTCTGCGCGCCTCGTCCGGGTAATCGCTGTAGTTGACCGCGCCTATCACACGGTGGCCGATGCCGGCCGCAAACAGGTTCTCGGTGACATGCGGGGCCAGGCTGACGATGCGGGTGGCCGGACGCTCCAACCGCACTGTCCGGCCGATATCGTCAACCACGGAGAGCGCCTCGCCTCCGTATATAAAATTCGGGATCAGGGTAAAAATAGTAAAAATACCCGGCAAGAGGCCTGCGGTATTTACCAGTGACTGTCTTTTTACTCTGACCCCGGATATCTGCTCTATACTGTCCATCTCAAACGTATTCCCCATAGTAATGCCTGCCAAAACCATAATGATACAGGGCACGACCTCGGATGCCGGCAAAAGCATCCTGGTTACCGGGTTGTGCCGGGTCCTGGCCCGTGCCGGATTGTCCGTCGCCCCCTTCAAGCCACAGAACATGGCATTGAATTCCGCCGTCACCCTCGAAGGCGGAGAAATCGGCCGCGCCCAGGCATTGCAGGCCCAGGCCTGCGGCCTGGAGCCTGCCAACGATATGAATCCGGTCCTGTTGAAGCCGAATTCGGATATCGGAGCCCAGGTGATAGTACACGGGAAGGTCGATTCAACCCTGGATGCGACAGCATACCATGAAAGAAAACCCGCATTGCTGCACGCGGTTATGGAATCCTATCGGCGCCTGCAGGACCGTTACGAGTATATCGTGGTGGAAGGCGCAGGCAGTCCGGCGGAGATTAACCTGCGGGACCGGGATATCGCCAACATGGGTTTTGCCGAACAGGCCGATTGCCCGGTAATCCTGGTCGCCGATATCGACAAGGGCGGCGTGTTCGCTCACCTGGTCGGGACACTTGACCTGCTCAGCGAGACCGAACGGCAGAGGGTTGACGGATTTGTCATCAACAAGTTCCGCGGCGATATCGAATTGTTGCGGCCGGGGCTGTCATGGCTGGAACAGAACACGGGCAAGAAGGTGCTGGGGGTGCTGCCCTACCTGCACGGGTTCCACCTGGACGCGGAAGATGCCATCTCCCCGGACACGGATGTGCGTCCGGAAGAACCCGCCCTGAAGATCATCGCGCCGGTGTTTCCCCGCATCAGCAACCACACCGATTTCGACCCGTTGCGTCTGCACCCGCAGGTGGATTTCAGGTTCATCGGTTCCGGGGAGGCAATTCCGCCCGCGGACCTGATCATATTGCCGGGCACCAAGAATGTGCGCCAGGACCTGCAATGGATGCAGGACAACCACTGGTTCCCCGCCATTTATCGGCACCTGCGCTATGGAGGGAAACTCATCGGCATCTGCGGCGGCTACCAGATGCTGGGCTCGGTTATCGCCGATCCCCTGGGCATTGAAGGTGAACCCGGCAGCAGCGAGGGCCTTGGGTTGTTCCGGATGGAAACGGAACTGCGTCCGCAAAAACAGTTGAAACAGGTACGCGCCCGCCTGGCGCTGGATGATACGCCGGTCAGCGGTTACGAGATACACGCCGGGATCACGCAGGGCAAAGCCCTGCAAAAGCCGGCAGTCCTGTTGCCGGACAGGCAGGACGGAGCAATATCCGAAGACGGCAGGATCCTGGGATGTTACCTGCACGGCCTGTTCGACGAAGCCGCCGCCTGTGCGTCGTTGCTGCAGTGGGCGGGCCTGGACCAGGCGCAGGCAACGGATTACCGCGCCATGAGAGAACGCCAGATCGAACGCCTGGCCGACGTAATAGAAGAAAAAATGGATATAGCAAAAATATTTCCGCTTATGTGATTCATAATCTTTTATTCGTACCGTCAGATATCAGGATGGCTGTTGATTATGAGAGCCATGCGTTCGCACAGTTCACTGTACTGCTTGTGTTCGGCGCTGAATTTCTTGAGCTCATGTCTGATTTCAACCATCCCTGCTTTCACCTCGTCAATGCATTGTTTTACGTCCTTTTTACGCAAATTACAGGCATGCAGGCCAAAATCAACCAGCGCTTCAAGGCCGGGCCATTGTTTCTTTCCGGCAAGGGTCAAGGCTGGGACGTCTTTGGGCTGGTAGACCACTGTGCACACCAGATCATAGACCGGCGCCAGCCACTTTCTCTCCGTGTTGTGGTATAAGATGCCGAAATTTTTCAGGTGTGCATCGCCGTTTTTCAACATCATGCTCAACAATACGGACTTGAACAAGTCCCGCCGGGTTTCTCCCGGGGGATCACAAGGGGTTTTTTGAATGGTTTCCGCTACTGCCTCATAGCTGCCCTGGTATTTTCCGTGAGTGGACAAATGCTGCAGGGCGCAGACTTCCTCGAATGCCAGTCGATGATTGTTTTTGTCGATATCAAAGCGTTTGACCACCAGCATTTCTCCGCTATCGGCCAGATAATAATCAGGTGTTGTCAGACCACATGCCTGTGCGGCCTTGAGGCAGAAATATTCGTTTACCGCCAGCCCAGGGTACTCGCGCCCTGCTGACTTCAGAATGTAAAACCCTGCAGGCAATGCTATTTTCCTGCCGTAGTCATTCCATAACACCTTTGGTTGTACACCGGACACGCCAGAGCGGGACGCCAGTTCATCCATGAGTTCTCTGAACAGGTCTTCAGTTCCCTGGTATGTCAGTAATTCAGCCAGGGACCAGGAAGTTTGTACGTCCTGTTGCAAAGACGCGCCTGCCTCCGTGAAGCGCACCCGGCCAATGGTATGATTACCTATCAAGCTGAGCAGCATAATATCATCGGTGATGTTCATCACTTTCGCAAAACGCATACGCAAATATTCCAGCAAAGCGCCCTCCGGCAGAACCATCTGAAAGGGGGGCATCAGAACTTGAGTTTCATATTGTTTCCCCCGCACCGGCATGGTAAGTGATACCAGGTCCTTTTGCGGGTCCAATGAGGCAATATCCCGGTACTGAAAAATGTATGTATGGTCTTCCCGGATCAACTGTCCGACCCGTGTTTCACCCACCCATACATCCAGGATTCCGTTACTCATTTCGTCTCTTCCCCTAGCACGGAAATACCGCTCACCGGAATGTCGGTGACCTTAAGTGTCAGGCGCAGTTCAGACAGAATTGTGGAAAGGGTTTTGAATTGAATGTCATCGGCCTGGCCGTTTTCCAGCTTAATAAGGGTATACCGGCTTACGCGGGCGCGTTCTGCCAATTTGTTCTGTGTTAAACCGTGGGCGCGGCGGTGGGCAAATATGATTTGCCCCAGTTCAGTAAGTTTCATGAGAACCACAAATAGTCAATAATTATTGACATAATAAATATTAACTGTGGAAATGTCAAGTTATATTGACAAATAAGTTGTAGAGATACTAGTACCCTTTCCAGTTAATATTGACATGTTCAGCGGGTCGGGAAGCGGTTGA
>JAPPLI010000035.1 GCA_028819495.1 Gammaproteobacteria bacterium
TGAGACCGGGGCGGAATCTCTCTGCTTCAGGCTCATTCCACTATTGGAAAATACTCGGTGACATAACCCTCTATATTCCGGGTAATCACCCGCCCGGGATAGACGGGTTACCCCCTTGATGCTCGGCCCATACTCAGGAAACGATGCTCGCCCAATTTTCGATACGCAAGCCGGGAACCCGGGTAAATTCATCGACATCGTTGGTCACCAGGGTCAGCCCGGCAGCGCGGGCATGGCCGGCAATCATTTGATCATACGCTCCGATGGGTGTTCCCGCCCGCGCCAGCTCTGCCCTGATTTGTCCGAAGTGCACGGCGGCGGCTTCATTGAATGGAAGTACTTCGAGACGAGCGGTCATGCTTTCTATATCATTGAGGTTACGTGCTGTTTGAGTTGACTTCTCAGCCCCGTAAACGAGTTCACCCAGTGTCACCGTGGAAATCGCCATCTGTCCTGAATGGCTTTTGAATATCTTCCTTACCTTGAGGGGCCGGTTTTTGATTGTATAGATGACAATATTCGTATCCAGCATATATTTGAGCACTACCAGGCCTCCCTGGCCTGGGTTTCAGGCTGCTCCCGTTCCGTCATGAAATCATCAGAAACCCCCGGACCGTCAAACCAGGCATCCCAGCTTTCTCCTGCCGGAGTAATCAAGCGCGAACTGCCTATCTTGACAATATCCACCTTTTTTACAGAATCGGGTAATGCAACAGGCTTGGGAAGACGCACTGCCTGACTTTTGTTGCTTTTAAACACAGTTGATTGTTCCATGGGAAGCTCCGTGTATCATCATAAAAAATAATAGCGTCATCAGGGGATATGTCAACAGTATATCCCACTATCAATATGATCTCAACCCCTCTGTCTTGGTTCTCTGTCTTGGTTCAAGATTCCCTTGACGCGCAAGGAATGCACAGGCATAATTCTTGCAGATCTAATATCTCATATTATAATTGCACAATGTATATCCCACGTCACCTGACCGGCGCCATTACACGGGCAATGACGTCCTTTCCCGTGGTGCTGGTAACAGGCGCAAGGCAAACCGGCAAGACGACCTTGTTGCGCACCGAGTTTGGCGTATCCCATGAATATATTTCACTGGAGCGGCCCGATATACGCAACCGCGCCCAGGCGGACCCGGTCGGCTTTTTTGCGCAATACACCGGACCGGTGATCCTTGATGAAATTCAATACGCTCCCGAACTCCTGCATTACATCAAGGAATTGATAGAGCCCGAACGCAAGCCCGGCTGGTGGCTGCTGACGGGTTCACAAAACTTTTCGCTGATGCAGGGAGTCAGCCAGACGCTGGCCGGGCGCGTGGCTGTTTTAACCCTGGACCCGTTGTCTGTCCGGGAACGGTTGCAGCAGGAGCAAAAGACGCCGGATGCCATGCTGGAACGGGTATTCGCGCCGACGGCCCGGCCAGCCGGCAGCCCTTTGGGGCAAACGGTCAATCTTGCCGAATGGTTATTGCACGGCGGCTTCCCGGAACCCTGCCTGAATAAACAGGTGGACCGCCGGCTCTGGTTTTCCGGTTACGTGCAAACGTATCTCGAGCGCGACGTCCGGGATGTAACCCAGGTCAGCGACCTGGGCGCCTTCTCCAGGTTCCTCATGCTGGTTGCTACGCGTACCGGCAGCCTGTTGAATATGGCGGATATTGCCGATGAAATAAGTATCAGCGCCCCCACGGTAAAGCGCTGGCTGTCCGTGCTGGAAACCAGCCAACTCATCTACCTGTTGCAGCCCTATTACAAGAACTTCGGCAAGCGCATCCGAAAAAGCCCGAAGCTGTACTTGCTCGACCCCGGCCTGGCAACCTTCCTGCTCGGATTGCACTCCCGGGACGCTGTCCTTCAGGGACCGAGTCTGGGGCCGCTGGTTGAAACTGCGGTGGTCACGGAGTGGCTGAAATTCTTCCGCCAACAGGGAGAACAACCACATGTCTATTACTGGCAGTCCGGCCCCGGCAAAGAAGTGGACCTGATCATCGAACGCGACGGCGCCTTGTATGGTATGGAGGTCAAGGCAACGGCAACGCCGACGGCCCGACATGGCGCTGGTATCAAACGCTGGCTTGAACTTGCCGGACCGAACACCCGGGGCGCGCTGGCCTGTAACGTTGACCGGCCACAAGCGTTAAGACCTGGCATCAGGGCTGTTCCCTGGCACCTGGGCGGATAGCCGCCGCTCCGTCAAGTACTGGTTGTTAAATCTGTCCCCTGTAACATCCTCAAGTTTCACGTATACTTTAAGCATGTCCAAATTCGCGACAATACAGATGGTTTCCACGGAGAACCTGGACGCCAACCTGGCGCAGGCTTCCGATCTCGTCCGGGAGGCGGCAGGCCAGGGCGCCGAATTTGCCCTGCTGCCGGAATATTTTCCCATTGTCAGTGACGATGAAACGGCAAAAATCGGCATCGGGGAAGAACCGGGAAAAGGCCCCATCCAGGATTTCCTTGCCGCCCAGGCCAGGGATAACCGGCTCTGGCTGATGGCGGGCACTTTTTCATTGCAAAGCGGTGAAGCAGGCCGTGTGTACAATACCTGCCTGCTGTATGACCCGGATGGTGTCCGCACCCATCGCTACGACAAGATGCACCTGTTCGACGTACAGGTCGGGGAGGAGGAAAAAGAGGTCTACAATGAATCCAACACCATCGTTCCGGGCCGCGATACGGTGGTGGCGGATACCCCGCTGGGAAGGATCGGCATGACCGTATGCTACGACCTGCGCTTCCCCGAACTGTATCGCGAACTGTCCAGGCGGCGGTCGGAGATCATTACCGTGCCGTCCGCGTTCACTTACGCTACAGGGAAACGCCACTGGGAACTGTTCCTGCGCGCCCGCGCCGTGGAGAACCTGTGTTACGTCGTCGCCTCCAACCAGGGCGGGCAGAATACGGAGACCCGGCGCACCTGGGGCCACAGCATGATTATCGATCCATGGGGTGATATCCTGTGCAGCCTGGAGGAAGGGCCGGGCGTTGCCTGCGCCGATATCGACCTTGCCAGGGTGCGTGAACTGAGACAATCCTTTCCGGCGCTGGAGCACAGGGTGATTGGAATTGACAGGGGACAGATTTAAAATCTGTCCCCGGATGGTTTCCCGGATATTGCGATGAGTCAACAACTCGAAAAAGCCTCCCGGCAACTGCTCAGCCCGACCGGGATTGATCGCCGGGATATCGAAAAGACCCTGGACCAGATGATCGTCAATGACATCGATCATGCCGACCTGTATTTCGAATACTCCCAGGCCGAGTCATGGGTGCTGGAGGAAGGCATCATCCGGGAAGGCGCCCACAGTATCGACCAGGGGGTGGGAGTCAGGGCCGTCAGCGGCGACAAGAGCGGCTTTGCCTATTCGGATGAGATTATCCTGCCGGCGTTGACCGATGCGGCGAAGGCAGCGCGGACAATTGCCCGTAGCGGCGGCACACAAACATTGCAGGCCTGGCAAAACCGCAATACCGCTCCGTTATATACCGGCAACAACCCGCTCGACTCGATACCCTCAGGCGACAAGATCGCCCTGCTGCAGCGCATCGACGCCGAAACCCGCAGCAAGGACCCCAGGGTGAAACAGGTTATCGCGGGCCTGAGCGCCGCTTATTCCGCGGTGCTGGTCGCCGGCAGCGACGGCGTTTACAGCGCAGATATCAGGCCGCTGGTCAGGCTCAACGTCAACGTCATCGTCGAGCATAACGGCAGGCTGGAAAAAGGCGGCGCCGGGGGCGGCGGGCGCTTTGGTTACGAATATTTCCTGGATGATGGAATCGTATCCGGCTACATCGACGATGCCGTGACACAGGCGCTCAACAACCTGGAGGCGGTGCCGGCGCCGGCGGGCGCCATGACGGTGGTGCTGGGTCCGGGCTGGCCGGGGATCCTGTTGCACGAGGCCATAGGGCATGGCCTGGAAGGCGACTTCAACCGCAAGGGGACATCGGCGTTCAGCGACCGCATAGGCCAGCGGGTGGCTGCCGAGAGCGTCACCGTGGTCGATGACGGAACCATCGAGAACCGGCGCGGGTCGCTGACCGTCGACGATGAAGGCACGCCCACGGAATCCACCACCCTGATAGAAAGGGGCATCCTCAAGAACTACATGCAGGACAAGCTGAATGCCGGGTTGATGGGCATGAAACCCACCGGCAACGGGCGGCGGGAATCCTATGCCCACCTGCCCATGCCGAGAATGACCAATACCTATATGCTGGGGGGCGAGCTTGACCCCGAAGAAATTATCGGTTCCGTGCAAAAAGGGATCTATGCCTCCCAGTTCGGCGGCGGGCAGGTGGATATCACCAACGGCAAGTTCGTGTTCAGCGCCAGCCAGGCCCGGCTTATCGAAAACGGCCGCCTCACTGCTCCCGTCAAGGGCGCGACGCTGATCGGCAACGGGCCGGACGTGTTGACCCGCGTGTCAATGACCGGGAACGACATGCAACTGGATAGCGGCATCGGCGTATGCGGGAAGGACGGGCAGTCAGTCCCCGTCGGGGTGGGCCAGCCTACGATCAGGATCGATGAATTGACCGTCGGCGGAACGTCAACACCGGATTAATTAACATGGATGTACGGGATATACAGGATAAATTGTTCAGTTAATTTTGATACTTGATCAGAGACTCCATGACTTCAAGGGCATTGTTCCGGCAGGCGATCTTTTGAAGGCATAATCAATAATTTTATTCATACATCCTGTTAATCCTGTACATCCATGTTAAATGGCCTGTTCAAAATCCGGGGTTTTCTTCCCTATGTTTGCATGCTGTTCCTGAACGCGTTCGTGGACCTGGGGCACAAGATCACCATACAGAACACCGTTTTCAAGACCTACGAGGGCGATGCGCTGATCATATTGACGGCGATTGTGAATGCCCTGATCCTGCTGCCGTTCATCCTGCTGTTCACGCCCGCCGGTTTCCTGGCCGACAAGTTTCCGAAAAACAGGGTCATGCGCACCACCGCCTGGGGCGCCGTCGTCCTCACCAGCCTGATTACCCTGTTCTACCACCTGGGATGGTTCTGGGCCGCGTTTGCCATGACGTTCCTGCTGGCGATGCAGAGCGCCTTTTACTCACCGGCAAAATACGGCTACATAAGGGAAATTGCCGGCAAGGAGCGGCTGGCGCGCGCCAACGGCATAGTGCAGGCAACCACGACCATTGCCATTCTCACCGGCACCTTCGCGTTTTCAATCCTGTTCGAGATGTTCCTGGCCGACGGGGTTTTTTCCACCAAGGAGGACGTGCTGATCGCCATCAAGGGCATCGGCTGGTTCCTGATAGCCGGCGCGCTGGTGGAGCTGAAGCTGGCCTACCGCCTGCCCACCGTGCATGAACCGGACAGGAACCTGCGCTTCGACTGGGTCAAATACCGCACCGGCCGTTACCTGGCCGAGAACCTGAATGCGGTCAGGTCCCGCGAAGTGATCCTGCTGTCGATCATCGGCCTGGCGATCATGTGGTCTATCGGCCAGGTCCTGCTGGCGGCGTTCCCGGCATTTGCCAAGGACAACCTGGGCGTCACCGACGTCAGGGTCATCCAGGGGACGCTGGCTGGCGCCGGTATCGGGATCATGTTCGGATCGCTGATCGCCGGCACAATCTCGAAAAACTACATCGAGACCGGCCTGATCCCCATCGGCGCAGTGGGGGTGGCCGTGTGCCTCTTCATTTTGCCGTGGCTTGACAGCATGCAGGCCCACGCCATCAACATCATGCTGCTGGGCATGCTCAGCGGGTTGTTCATCATACCGCTCAATGCCTTGCTCCAGTTCCACGCCGGCGAACAAATACGCGGACGGGTGCTGGCGGGAAACAATTTCATCCAGAACGTGGTGATGCTGAGCTTCCTCGCGCTGACCGTGCTGTTTTCCATGCGGGGGATCAGCAACCTGCTGTTTCCGTTGTTGACGGTGGTTGCCCTGGGCGGGGCGATATACACGGTGTATAAACTGCCGCAGTCCCTGGTGCGGCTTATCCTGACCCTGGTTATCGGCGAAACCTATTGGCTGCACGTGCAGGGTTTCAAGCACTTCCCCGATACGGGCGGCGTATTGATGCTGGGGAAGAACATTCGCAAAAACTTCTGGCTTTTTGTCCAGATGGCGTCGCCGCGCCAGATCCGTTTCGTGGCGTACAGGAATATATTCGGAAGGTTGTACAATAAGCTGTTTTTCGGATTGTTCCGGGCCATACCCGGCGCCCCGAACCTGGCGACGCGGCAAACCGTCATCGAGTTGCTCGAGGCCGGCGAGGTGGTGTGTCCATGGTCCGATTCTGTCAGAAACAACGCCGAATGGCTGGCATCGTTGCGGAGCAATAACGATAACCCCGACCGCTGGGTAACGCTGCCCTATACCATCAACATATACGGAGAAGAGAACTCAAAGACGGACCACATCGTTATTACCTTTGAGAAAACGGAAACCGGACCGGGGACGGATTCCAAAATTCCGGGGTCAGAGTAAAATTTCTGACGAAATTCTTACTCCGACCCCAAGAGTCCCATCTATCCCGTGAAGCTCAGGGGTCAGAGTAAGTGTCGAAGACATTACTCTGACCCCACCATCTACCCCAAACTTTCAGGGTTCTGCGCCCGCTGCCTCAAGGCGTGATCCATCAGCACCAGCGCCAGCATCGCTTCGGCGATGGGCGTGGCGCGGATACCGACACAGGGATCGTGGCGCCCGGTGGTGGCGATCTCCGTTTCATTGCCGTGGATATCCACGGTCTTTCCGGGTATGCGGATACTTGAGGTTGGTTTGAGCGCGATGCTTGCGAGGATGTCCTGGCCGCTGGAGATGCCGCCCAGGGTGCCGCCCGCGCGGTTGGACAGGAATCCCCGTGCGGTGATCTCATCCCTGTGCTGGGTACCGCGCTGTTCCACAACCTGGAAGCCGTCGCCGATCTCCACGCCTTTCACGGCATTTATGCTCATCAGCGCCTTGGCGATATCGGCATCGAGGCGGTCGAAAATCGGTTCTCCCAGGCCCACCGGGACGCCGGTGGCGACCAGGTTCACCCGGGCGCCGATGGAATCGCCCGATTTCCGTAAATCATCCACCAGTTTTTCCAGGGTTTCGACCTTGCCGGCGTCCGGGCAGAAAAACGGGTTGTTATCCACCTCGTTCCAGTCGCGCAATTCCAGACTGATCGGCCCCAGTTGGGCCAGGTAGCCGCGCACCTGGCAACCGAACTGTTCACGCAGGTATTTCTTGGCAATCGCGCCGGCGGCAACCCGCATACAGGTTTCCCGGGCGGACGCGCGGCCGCCGCCCCGGTAGTCCCGGATACCGTATTTTTTCCAGTAGGTGTAATCGGCATGGCCCGGCCGGAATTTGTCCTTGATCGCGGAATAATCCTTCGACCGCTGATCTTCGTTCTCAATCAGCAGACCTATCGGCGTCCCCGTTGTCCTGCCTTCGAACACACCGGACAGGATCTTCACCTTGTCGGACTCCCGGCGCTGGGTAACGTGGCGGGACTTGCCGGGCTTGCGCCGGTCCAGGTCGTGCTGAAGATCGACCTCGCTCAGCTCCATCCCCGGCGGGCAGCCGTCAACAATGCACAGGTAGCCGTAGCCGTGGCTCTCGCCACAGCTTGTTACGGTAAATAATTTTCCGATAGTATTGCCTGACATTGGGCCTTGAAGTCGGATACGCTAATTGTTTCCACCTGACCTGAATATTATAACAGCCATGTGAATGTCAACAGTTATTCCCAGGGATTCAGGATTTCAACACTCAAAGAAGAAAAGTCACCGCGGGGTATCTCAAAATCAATGCTGCCGGCTTCGGGCATCGCAAGTAATTCTGCGATACTTTTATCCTTGTCTGTCATCTTCTGGTAGTCTTCAACGCTTAATAGAACGTGCGCCGTGTGACCACGCTCAGTGATAAAAACCGGGCCTTTCAAGGCGTCTCTATTGGCCTTGCTTACATCCTGATTAAACTCTCTGCTGGTGACTATTGTGCAACCCATAACCAAACCCATTACTGAAGGCAATCCCAATCTTCCTCTGGAATTACCGGTTCAATAATATCGCCAATGATAGTG
The DNA here is from genome assembly GCA_028819495.1 of Gammaproteobacteria bacterium. GTDB lineage: Bacteria > Pseudomonadota > Gammaproteobacteria > Eutrophobiales > Eutrophobiaceae > JAAXHV01. The sequence continues at coordinate 8,082 of JAPPLI010000035.1, forward strand.
ACAGTACCTTCCAGTTCCATTTGTGGATATTCGGCTTGAGAGCGAATGCCTTCAATTATTTCAGATCCAATATCACGTTCTTTCATGTTTAATGGCCTCTGCAATTCGTTTGAGTGTATGATCAGGAATCGTAGAACGCTCCGGTTTGTCATGTGCCGGATAGAGTATGGAATAGAATTATAACAACAGAATTATAACAGCGATCTTTTTCGTCCTAATCATAGAAACAGGAGTGGCGGCGGTGTCATTAAACCGGAACCTGCAACAAGCAAAAAGTCAAAAAAACGATGACTTCTATACGCAGTTGCCGGATATTGAGAATGAACTGAAACACTACAGGCAGCACTTTGCAGGGAAGGTCGTTTACTGCAACTGCGACGATCCGAAAATATCCAACTTCTACAAGTATTTTTCCCTCAACTTTGAGGCCCTGGGACTCAGGAAACTCATTACTACCTGTTACAAAAACCAATACATGGACTTATTCAGCGATCACACTTCGGAAAAAGCAATATGGCTGGAGTGCAATCAGGGAACCTGTGAAAATGGCGCTTATGTGCCCGCCGACCCAGTAGTGCGACACCTGGGCGGAGATGGAGATTTCCGCAGTCCTGAATGTGTAGAGTTATTGAAGCGGGCGGACATCGTGGTGACCAATCCGCCGTTTTCGCTGTTCCGCGAATACGTCGCCCAACTGGTGCAGTACGGCAAGAAGTTCCTGATTATCGGGAACAAGAACGCCATCACTTACAAGGAGGTTTTCCCGTTAATCAAGGATAACAGGATGTGGGTCGGCCACACGCCCATGGGCAAGGATTTGTTGTTTGATTTACCGGAGGGTATCGCCAGGGAATTGAAGGCGACGAAGAAAGAAGGAAGTTCCTACAGGATTATTGATGGAGTTGTGAAGGGTAGATCGCAGAGCATATGGTTCACCAATCTCGACCACAGGAAGCGCCACGAGGACTTGATCCTCTACAAGCGCTACTCGCCGGAGGAATACCTGACCTACGACAATTACGATGCGATCAACGTGGATAAGACCGCTGAAATCCCGATGGATTGGGACGGGGCAATGGGGGTGCCGATCACCTTTCTGGACAAGCACAATCCGGAGCAGTTTGAAGTACTGGGCTTTTCCTCTTTGTGGGATGACGGCTTCAAAAGCCACACGTTTTACGACGATTATACCGAGATGAGGCCGGATGGGACGAAAACCGGCCTGTCCGGCCAAAAGGCCAACGGCTATCCCATCCTGCGGGGCAGGCCGCGCAAGGGAAACTACCTTATCAGGGGCGAGGAAGTGGTATATACCTTATACAGAAGGATTTTTATCAGGCGGAAAGGTCTGTCCAATACACAGTAAGGCGCGTCCATGAAGATCGAACTCAAGAAAATCACAGTCAGAAACCTTGTGAAGGGCTACCATGACGACGGCGAGGGCGGCGTAGTCGGTTACGGCGGCAAGCTCGATATAAGGCCGCCTTACCAGCGCGAGTTTATCTATAGCGGCAAACAACGGGATGCCGTCATTGAGACCATCAACAATGACTTTCCGCTCAATGTCATGTACTGGGCGGTCCGGGATGACGGAACCTATGAAGTCATAGACGGGTAGCAGCGCACTATCTCCATCGCTCAGTATGTACAGGGTGATTTCTCATTGAATGAGCGGAGTATACACAACCTGACTGATGATGAACGGGATCGCATTCTGAACTACAAGCTGATGGTGTATATCTGTAGCGGAACGGACAGCGAAAAGCTGAAATGGTTTGAGACGATCAATATTGCCGGAGAAAGGCTGACCAAGCAGGAATTACGCAATGCCGTGTATGCCGGCGCCTGGGTGTCCGATGCAAAGCGGTATTTCAGCCGGCGCGGTTGCCCTGCCTATCAGATCGGGCAGGATTACTTGACCGGATCGCATATCCGTCAGGACTATCTTGAAACGGCTATCAAGTGGATAAGCGGGGGCAAGATAGAAGCATATATGTCTGCGCACCAGCACGATCCGACAGCGATAGAACTGTGGAATTACTTCCAGTCCGTCATAGGCTGGATACAGGCAATATTCACCGTTAAGTGGGCCAAATACATGAAGAGCGTGGACTGGGGAAGTCTTTACAATGCCTATAAGGATGAAATCCTGGACCCGGCAGACATAGAGACTGAAACGGCAAAGCTGATCCTGGATGATGATGTTGGAAGTAAAGTAGGCATATATCCGTACATCCTTACCCGTGACGAAAAGCATTTGAGCACCCGCGCATTCTCTGACGCCATGCGGCAGAAGGCATACGAAAAACAGGCTGGAATATGCCCGATATGCAAGGCTGAGTTTGACATATCCGCAATGGATGCAGACCATATCGACCCCTGGAGTGAAGGCGGGAAAACAATCGAGGATAACTGCCAGATGTTGTGCAAATCCTGCAACCGCAGAAAATCATCAAAGTGAACAAGGCGAGGCTGCAACGCTGATGGGCACCGCCACGTCAGGTTTTGTGCGTTCTGCCGCAAAAGAAAAAGCGCGGGAGATAATTGATCAGGAAACGAGACTCACCCTGACCCGGCGCGATTTTGACGCATTCAGCGCGGCCCTGAATCGAAACTTTGTGCCCAACCAACCCCTGAAGGAAGCGTTAGCCACGGCACGCCGGACCGTAAAACGCGCTTGAAGAACAACGGTTTAATCCCAAAATCCATAATTCAAAGGCGTCCGTAGATGGCGGTCTTTATGCGTCCAATAGTGAAATCGTGAGAGAAGCACTGCAGGATTGTCGTTTGAAACAACTTGCGCGGGAACGCAAATTGAAAGCGCTGAAACAGGATATAAACAAGGGCCTTGATGATATCAGTGAGGGTCGGGTACAGGATTTTGATGTGGGCAGGATCGTTGCCGGAGAGAAAAACGATTAAAGCAGTCCGTATAGCCGACAGTGCCGAGGATGAGCTTGTCGAAATATAGTCCGGACATAGCTCATTTATCGTCTGATCTGAATTTATTACGCGTACGCCCCGTAAGTTCGACTTTCTTACTCTGTGGTTTGTAGAAACCGCTTCTCAGGCCATCAATATGTTCAAAGAGATCCCGCGGCACGTTCTGCCAAAGTGGATCAAGGATAAACTGCATACCCTCCCGACGCGCCAGCTTTGCCGCCGGAACGAAGTCGGCGTCACCAGAGACAAGGATGATAACGTCTGCTTGTCGTTTCAGCGTGATCGACGCAATATCGAGTCCGATTCGCATATCAACACCTTTCTGTCGCAAGGCAGGGACAAAGTCGGAATCTGAGAGGTCGCCCACCGACAGGTCACCGTTCAAGAGTTTTTTTTGCGGCTCCATTTTGAGAATCCAGGAATGGGATCTCTCCCTGCGTACCTCGCCTAGTCGTATTGCGAGATTTGGGTGGCTGTGCAAGGTATTGAAGAGTTTTTTTCGGAACGATGCCTGAGACGTTTTGGAGTAATCAATCGGACGTTTGTCGATTGGAGTGTGCGCTTTCTGGCCGTAAGGTTGTGCATCGTAGTAAAAAGTGCGATAAAGAAGCTGGAAAATGTTTTCGACCTTATAAATCTCGTTCAATTGATCCAAATGACCGCGAATCAGCTGGTCTATTGAACGTGCGACAGCCTCTGGGTCCGATGCATCAATATCAGGTCTGACAGTGGGCAACCGCTTCAAGAAGTAGCCACCGTCAATGAGAAGAGCAACCCTGCCCATTTGGAATCACCCACAATATCCTGATATAAAACAGTAGAAAAAAGCCCCTGGGGATCGGTCTCGCTCATGATCACCAACCTGAACCAATGTCGGCAGGCTGGGAGCGGGGCTTACTGCCAAGGGGCGGATTGTTTAAGAGTAAATCTTCATTGAGTGGTTGTCAAGGCATTTTTACAACTCCGTCCCGGTTCGTGGCCGGCGAATAACTCGGCTAATATATCGATGGTATTTGCGAAGGTATGATTCTCCAGAATGAACTGAGATGTTACTTCGGGTTAATCCAAAATCTCGATAAATCCGTCTCGATTTGGCATTTTGATGTCGGCCAGGGTGGAGGCGTCCATCACCCGGTCCTCCGGGATGATCTCATTCAGGAAAAGCAGGTAGGCCGTGAGCGCGTACACTTCGGAATCGGTCAGGTTGCCCGGTTGCATCATGGGCTTGGAGCGGCGGATGAAATCGAACAGGGTGGGGGCGTAGGGCCAGAAGGTGCCGATGGTCTTTTCCGGGTACTCGTCGGTCAGTTGCATTTGCGCGCCGGCGAGTTGGTCGCCGCTGTCGCCGAGGCCGCCGGGGCCGTGGCAGGACACGCACAGACGGTCATAGATGACCCTGCCCTGCTCTGCCGTTCCGCTGCCCTCGGGGAGACCGGCGCCGTCGGGCATGATACCCAGGTCCAGGCTGCTGGCGGCGCGGCTGTCCGCCGGCTCTCCCAGGTCCGGACCGGGACGAACCTCGTCCGCGCCGGAATTAATCCCAGTCAGCATCAATACTGACGTCAGTACCAGACTGCTTCTGTTCGGTATCATAAACATGAGTCACCTCGCCATATTCATCCACACCCCAGGTGACGATGGCGTTGTAATGGTAAAAACCCTGCCTGCCCCGGTCGGCAATGAGTTGTTCCCGTTCCGGTTGCACGTAACCTGTCTCGTCAACAGCCCTGCTCTTCAGTACGGCCGGCGACCCGTCCCATTGCCAGGGAATGCGGAAGCGGGTAAACGCCTTGGGCAGCACCGGGTCCTGCAATTCTGCCGGCGCCCAGGTCTTGCCTCCGTCAGCGGAGACGTCCACCTGCTTTATCCGGCCGCGACCGCTCCAGGCCAGGCCGGTCACCTGGTACAAGCCGGGACCCTGTTTCAACACCATGCCGCCTGAGGGCGAGGTGATCAGCGATTTAGCCTCCATGGTAAACGTGAACATGCGCGCCTCGCCGGACGGCAGCAGTTCGGTGTACCTGGCGGTCTCGTTCCTTGCCATGATGGGTTTTTCCACGGCCTTCAACGCGCGCAACCATTTCACGTTCAATACGCCCTCCCAGCCGGGGAGGATCAGGCGTAGCGGGTAGCCGTTCTCCGGCCTCAGGCGCTCACCGTTCTGGTACAGGGCCAGGATTGCATCGTCCATGGCCTTTTCAATCGGGACGCTGATATTCATGGCAAAGGCGTCCGCGCCGTCGGCAATCAGCCATTTGGCTTTTTTATCGATGCCCACCTCCGACAGTACGGTCGACAGCGGCACGCCGGTCCATTCACTGCATGAGACCAGGCCGTGAAAATAGCCGGCCTCCGCCCTGGAGGGGTTTTTATTCCAACCCGCATTGCTGTTGCCGCCGCACTCGACAAAACAGATCTGCGATCGCATCGGGTAGCGTAACAGGTTGTCGATGCTGAAAAATGCCGGTTGCCGTACCAGGCCGTGCACCAGCAACCGGTGTTGCGCGGGGTCGATCTGCGGCACCCCGTTGTGGTGTCGCTCATAATGCAGACCGTTCGGTGTGATCATGCCTTCCAGCCGGTGCAGCGGCGTCCAGGAGGCGCCGTTGTTACGCAATACCCGGTTCGGCGCCGGATACCGGACCACCTCTTCTTCAAATTGTGCCGGTTGTCCATAAAGCGTAAACGGCTCGCCCGGCACACTCATCCACTCGGGCCTAGCCGCAGCGGCCTTCGCGTTACCCGCCACCAGTTGGGCGGCTCCAAGGACCAGGCCGCTCTGCAGGAACAGGCGCCGGTCCAGCAGACCGTTGCCGGCAACGGGAGTCAAGGGCAGAGATTTTTTCATATTTGTAATGAGTTATCCGCAGATGACGCAGATTAGCGCAGATAAAATAATAGTTATTATTTGCTGTGTAAATTCCGGGGTCAGAGTAAGAATTTCGCCAGAAATTTTACTCTGACCCCACCAATCCGTACGGAGTTACATATTGTCGGGGCGCGCAGACCTCTGCTCATGAAAGTTTATTATAAATGTCGTCAATAAGATCTAAAAAAACATCTGCGTTAATCTGCGTCATCTGCGGATAAATCAACCTCGCTCGTTATAACAAAAACGCCCTCCCCGCCATGCTCAAAGTCAAGCCAGGTGAAAGGAGTACTGGGGTACTTCACTTCAAGAGCAGAACGGCCATTACCGACTTCCACTACTAGGATGCCGTGGGGCGTGAGATGCCTATGGGTATTCAGCAATATGCGATCTACCACGTCCAGGCCGGTGGCGCCCGCCGCCAGGGCAAGAGACGGTTCATGCCGGTATTCAGCCGGCAATGCCGCCATTTCCCCTTCGGTTACATACGGCGGATTGCAGACGATTATATCATACCTGCTGTCCCCCAATGCACTGAACAGGTCTGCTTCGACCAGGTTTACCCGCTGTCCCAGGTCATGTCTTCCACAATTGATGCGCGCTACTTCCAGCGCATCCGGACTGATATCCGTTGCATCGACAACCGCGGCGGGAAAGGCCAGGGCACAGGCTATGGCAATGCAGCCGCTGCCGGTTCCCAGGTCCAGGATGCGCGTTACCTCCGGGGCTTTGATCCAGGGCGAGAACCCGTCACGGATCAGTTCGGCAATGGGTGAACGGGGGACCAGGACGCGCTCGTCCACGTAGAACGGCAGGCCGGCGAACCAGGCCTTGTTGAGCAGGTAGGCTGCCGGCTTCCTGGAGCTTATCCTTTCATCAACCAGTTTCCTGATACGCTTCTGCCCGGTTGCGCTTACTTTTCCATTCAACTGATCCGGGCTTACGTCAAACGGCAGGTCCAGAGCGCCCAGTACCAGGTATGCGGCCTCATCCAGGGCGTTCTCGGCGCCGTGGCCGAAAAACAGGTCAGAAGCGATAAACTGTTGCTCGGTCCGGTCGATGAGTTGGCGCAGAGTGGTCAATATTTTCAGGTCTGAATTGTATTTGCTTAAGCCGCTCATCATACCTTGACGGAACAAGGCCGGGTAGGCGATGTTGAATAAGCCCGGCATCTCTGATTTAATCAGGGATATCAATAGATGAGATGATAACGGCGGGAGACACCCATGACAAAACTCAGCGCCTTTAACTTCAAGGCCTGGCTGGATGAACATTCACACCTGCTCAAGCCACCCGTGGGGAACAAGCAGATCTGGGAAGACACCGACCTGATGGTGACCGTCGTTGGGGGCCCTAACCGGCGCACCGACTTCCATGATGACCCGGCCGAGGAATTTTTCTACCAGTTGCGTGGCGATATGGTGTTAAAGGTATATGACAGTGGCGAGTTTTACGACGTGCCGATTCGCGAGGGGGATATCTTTTTCCTGCCCGCGCACGTGAGGCATTCACCCCAGCGCCCGGTGGAGGGCAGTATCGGCCTGGTGGTGGAACCCAAGCGGCCGGATGGCGAAAAGGACGGCTTTGAATGGTATTGCTTCGAGTGCGGCAGCCTGGTCCACCGGGCCGAGGTTCTACTGGTATCCATCGTCAGGGACCTGCCGCCGCTGTTTGAGCAGTTCTTCAACGATGAAACACTGCGTACCTGTCCCGTCTGCAAGGCATTGCATCCCGGCAAGCATCCACCGGAGGACTGGATCGCAGTATGAACCCGGTCGTAGACATCCACAGTCATTTTTACCCTGACAATATCCCGGATTTATCCGCACGCTTCGGCGGGGAGTGGCCGGGTTTCCGCCACACCGAACCCGGCAGGGGCATGATCACACTGGGGAACAGGGACTACCGGCCGGTGTACGAGGCCTGCTGGAACCCGGCGCTCAGGCTGGAGGAGATGGACCGCGACGGTGTCGATATCCAGATCATGTGCGCAACCCCGTTGCTGTTTGCCTACGATAAACCGGCGGACCAGGCGCTGGAATGCGCCAGGTTGTTCAACAACGCTGCGCTTGAACTGTGCAACCATAATCCTGAACGTTTGAAAGCCCTGTGCCAGGTGCCGCTGCAGGACATCGATGCATCCTGCAAGGAGGTCAGCCGGGCAATGGATGCAGGACACCTCGGGGTGCAAATCGGCAACCACGTCGGACCCAGGAACCTGGATGATGAGGGACTGATCACGTTCCTGCAGCACTGTGCCTCAGAAGGCGCGGCGGTGCTGGTTCACCCGTGGGACATGATGGCGTCGGATCGTATGCCGAAATACATGCTGCAATGGCTGGTGGCCATGCCGGCGGAGACGCAGTTATCCATACTTTCCCTGATTTTATCGGGCGCTTTCGAACGCCTGCCGGATACATTACGCCTCTGCTTTGCTCATGGCGGCGGCAGTTTTGCCTTTTTACTGGGACGCGTTGAGAACGCCTGGAACAACCGGGATATCGTCCGCGAGGACTGCCCGCATCCGCCGTCCCATTACACCAACCGCTTCTGTACGGATTCAGCCGTGTTCGATGAGAATGCCCTGGCGCTGCTGGTGAACGTCATGGGAGAGGAACGGGTCATGCTGGGCTCTGATTATCCGTTCCCATTGGGCGAACAGCGCATCGGTTCCCTGATCAGCGATTCCGACGCGTTCAGCGCGCAGACCAAATCCAGGCTGTCGGGGGGTAATGCCGTCGAGTTTTTTAGCCTGTAATAGACTACTTCAACTCCAGGAAAATACTGTTGAGCCGGTGCACAAAGCCGGCGGGGTCCTCCAGTTGGCCGCCTTCGCTTAACAGGGCCTGCTCGAACAGGATATTGGCCCAGTCCCCGAAGC
>JAPPLI010000046.1 GCA_028819495.1 Gammaproteobacteria bacterium
GCGCGCCATCAGTTTCATGGGGTCGCCCCTGAAGCTGCCCCAGTTGTAATGATTGATGAAGCTGGTCGCGGTGATGCGCGCCCGGGTGGACAACTTCCGCAATGCCGCCACGTCCTCCTTGCCGAGTGGCCGGTCAACGGCCAGGAACTCGTAGTATTGATATTCGCTCAAGGATCGCTTTCCCCGATGCGGCAGTTTTTATAAATAAACTCAGGGGCGAGGTCAGCACCGGTCTCCCAGCTAATCGTGTCAAATGTGACGCGGGCGCTTTTGAAAATGCAGGGGTCTTGTATTTTTTTGAAAACTCCGAAATTCAGGTACGGTTTCATATCCAGCAGTCCGTTCTCTCCGTTATCAAAAACTATCGAAAGGATATAATTTCCCTTGTCCTCAACTGAAGTTATAGCCGGATACATCAACTGCTCCTCATTGCAGGGGCTGAATCTTGAAAGGCTCTTCAACGTTCATGACGAGTTCCCACAGCCATTAATTCCTCCTGGTGGAGTTCTCATTCTTCCGACATATCTTGAATTTTGAGATCAAACAAAAATCCTTCGTAGGCTTGAAGCATAGAAGTTAGTTGTTGAAATAAAATAAATTTACCGTCAATTACTACACCTCCCATTGAAATGTGGCCTTTTGCTTCATCGTGATATAGAAGAAGATGGCCATGTCCTTTTTGGAGGTACCGCGTTGATAAGCGTTTCCTTATCTTTTGTCTTAATTCGCCAAGCGCGTTGAAAGGGCTTGATGCAGAAAATGATGCAAATTCATAACCATTTTCCTTCCTTTCTTTAGCTCTAACTGAGTATCCAACTCTGACTTCATACACCAGATAGTCAAATACTCGTTCTTTTCCCTCAAAGTCAAGGAAACTGTCTTCTTTTGGGAATTCAGGTTTCATATTTTATGTTCTCAGCCTATCCCTTGATTAATAAGCAGTTCTGCTGGACAAGACGATGTCGGACACTGCCTCAAGCAAATACCGTCGTATGTAATAAGGCGTTGTTCCTTAAGGTAACATGGTTACACGGCAGACAGGGCATTATCAAGAAGGATTGAGTCCAACCCGCCTAAGTGCCGCGATACATTGTTCGTTTTATGTTGCTGAATGCCAACGACAATTTTCCTTCTATAAGGCGCTCGGATCTACTATGTATGAATTAATTACAAGGTGCATAACAACCTATGCAAGCAGATGAACAGAAAGTGCTCAATATCATCGGCCGGATGCCGGAAGACAGCAATATGGACGAAATTATCTATCGGCTATATGTTCTGCATAAAATCAGTAGTGGTCAAGGGGCTGTCAAACAAGGTAAGACCATTGCCGGCGAGGAATTTAAGCGAGAAATCGATTCATGGTGAAATGATAGGAACCGGCCATGCAGGATTTACAACCTGTTAATCGATTTTGAATGCCTTCTTGAATTCAGTGTACTCAGCTTCCAACTCATTGTAGAAAATTTCCAGTTGCTGACGCTTGACGTTCATTTTTAAACCAATTCCACTCCCGGTATAACTAACGCTATCTTTAAGAATTTTAGTGTCGGCAAAAACAAAAAGCTGAAATCGATCATCCGGCTGTTTTCCTTTTTCTTCCTTTAATTTTTTCTTGGCCTCCTTCATTTCGTTCAGGTATTGCAACTGCTGACCTTTGCGTTCTATTATTTCCGGAGCGAACGGAAAAAAGTTGTCAGAATAGATCGCGACAGTAATGTCCGGTTCCAGCGGTTGCCAACACTCCGCTTTATCGGTGTCAAGGACATGTCCCAGAATTGGCAGGAACCAATCTTCTCTAACGTCGTTTGCAAGGAACGCGCCTTGAGGGATCTCATAATCTTCGGGGATTTCGCGCCAATCTTGATATTTCAGGACCTGCTCCCTTAAAATGGGTTCATTTTTCCACAGAAAGCCGATCTGGTAGATTACCCAGTCATCATCGAAAAATGCATACCGGAAATCGAAGGCTAAATCGTATGACATCAGTACAGCCATATTTTTCTTCTTTGATGGTTTAAATTGACAGGACTTATATCCACCTGCTAACTCACAGCATCTTACCTTTCAGGTATAATGTCAAAGGCAGGTGACAAATGAGGACAGGAAGAAAACAAGGAATCCAATCAATAGAAACGCTCTCCATGAAAGCAGAGAAAACAGCTATTTCAGATCAGTTGAGATTGATACGTGAACAATCTCACATTTCCACACCCGAATTGGCGCAGCTTATAGGCACTTCTTTTGCCGCCGTTCAGCAGTGGGAACGCAGTTATATTTCGCCGTCACCCCAGCAACAAAAAAAAATCTCTGAGCTACTGGAAAAAATACAACGAGGCGAGATAGTTCGACCCGCATCATTAGTGCTCCAAAATGGGACTTTTGCATCAAGAGGAGCCACCAGACAAGGGTTACAGTCAAAACAATCCGATTTGTTTACCAGACAGCCGAAAGTACAGATTGAGGAAACGCCAGCCCCGTCACTTTTTTCCGCTATAAAGAACGGTCAATTCATCATGGACAGCGAGGATTGTCTGAAAGAGATATTCGCAGATCGTTCCATGCCAGCGAGAACAGAAAGCAACCCCGTAATACTGGAGATGTCGGCAGGCAAAAATACATATACCTACGATGCCCATACCTATCACACGAAAGTACCCCCACAGGGGATTGTCGAATTTATCAACCATTACCTGCCAGAGGGCGGTCTGGTCTTCGACCCGTTTTCCGGCAGTGGAATGACCGGAGTAGCCGCGCGTATTGCTGGGACAGATGTCATATTGAATGAACTTTCTCCCGCTGCATGTTTTATCAGTCATAATTTTACTGACGCTATTCCTTCTTCGGAATTCTGTGCAGCGATAAGAATCATTTCAGACGCCGTGGAAGAAGTAAGACGTCAGCTTTATACAACCGAGTGCCGGGAGTGTGGAAAAGATACGGAAATTCTCTATACCGTATGGTCGTATCACGTCCTGTGCCCGGACTGCAAGGCTGAGTTCCTATTATGGGACCACTGTCGAAAATATGGTCGCACGGTCCGGGAACACAAGATACTGAAAGAGTTTCCCTGTCCCTCCTGTGGACAAACTGTAAAGAAAAGATCACTAGGCCGCACTACATCTGAACCAGTGATGCTCGGATATAAATGTTGCGGGAAATCCCAGGTCGAACATCAACTCACAGATTTGGATCTGGCGGTAATAAATAAAGCAGATACGGGCTGTTTTTTAGAACAAGGTTATTTCCCTGTTACAGAATTACCCGATGGTGTCAACCTGAAACAGCCGATGAAACACGGGCTGACTTCGATTGATCGGTTTTATACCATGCGTAATTTATCGGCTATGAGTCATCTATGGAAGCAGGTGCACAGACTCAGTGACCCCCGACTTGCTTCGTCAATCGCGTTTATCTTTACCTCTTTATATCAGAGAGTCACACGTCTATCCGAGTTTCGTTTTTGGGGCGGTAGCGGAAATACGGCTCGTTTCAACGTCCCATTTATTTTTAATGAAGCCAACGTGTTTGTAACTTTTGAGCGCAAGGCTGTAAGTATTCTTGATCATCTGGAAACAACAGCGGTCAACTATAAGGGAAGAAAAGCCGTAGTCTGCAACTCGGCAACGGAATTGAATTACATCCCTGACGAATCGGTGGATTTTATTTTTACCGACCCTCCTTTCGGGAGCAATATAAATTACTCGGAAATGAACATGCTCTGGGAAGCTTGGCTTGGTGAATTTACAGACAACACCCAGGAAGCAATAGTAAATTCGGTACAGGGGAAAAGTATCAGTGACTATGAAAACCTGATGAGGCAAAGTCTTTCCGAATGCTATCGAGTTTTGCGAAAAGGACATTGGATGTTGCTTGTTTTTATGAACTCTTCAAAAGATGTATGGGAAGCACTGATAAATGCGGTACATAACGCCGGTTTTATTATTGAACGGCTGGATATATTTGATAAACAGCACGGTACATTCAAACAGTTTGTCAGTAACAACACCGCGGGTTGTGATTTGGTTTTGCATTGCCGAAAGCAGGCGTCAACCCAATCGGATGACACCCGACAAAAAGCTGTAAAAAGAGATGAATCCATCGTCAGGTTTATGGCCGGTCGCAAAGACGAAATTCCGACCACAGAGTTTCTACATGTAACCCGTGATAATGAGCCCGATTTACGCAGACTGTATAGCGAATGGTTAATGTACGCGCTGCCACAACACCACGAGCTTGTAGATTTTTCTACTTTTCGTGATTTGATAAACCAAATCACGAGTGTCGAAGGTAATGTGAACTGACTATGCGTAGCGACACCACCCTAAAGGCTTTTACAGAACAAGAATTTGCCAAAGCCAAAGTGCTTCTTGCCACTCAAGTCGCTAACATGATGGGGCGGAAGCTCGAGGAAACTGACTGGAATGAGGTTTACTGCGCAGCTAAAGATATTCCTCGTAGCGGGTGGAGTAACTTGAATATAGATGTTAATTACTCTGGTTTGGGCGTTGAACAGAAGCTGCTTAGAGTATCCGGGCTAGGAGAGCGCCCGATTAAATCGGTATGCGGTACGACTATGATGCATCCCGCTGCAACAAGGTCCATAAGAATCGAGAAAACTGAACTGCCGGCAGAAACAGTGATGCGTAATGTGTTCCAGCAATATTCAGATTTAATTGATATTCGAACCGAGAAAGTCAGAGAAAATTCTGCTGGAAAAGAACCGGATATGCGCCTTGGGTGGTTGTTATGGGAAGATTCCCTGACAGAGTTTCTTTATTTCGAAGAGCCATTAGTTGCTCCGTTGCCGGACAATTATTATGCGGAGTGGAATGAAACTCCACCAAAAGGAACAAGAAAAGGTAGCAAAAGCTTATGGATCTATGAGCAAGGTAGCCACCAGAAAAGATACTCCGTCACCACCAGCGCAGGCATTAAAATCCAACCATACTTTGATGTACCCGCTCCGTCTGATGAAAATCTGTATTATTTTCGGGTTCAGAGTGAACCGGTTGATTATGACACAGTTCAGATATGGGTCTCCTCGACAACGGCAAAAGCAATTCAGCGAGAGTTGGGAAATCTGGAAAAAGATAATGTCAGTAATGCGCTGATAAAAACTGCAAATCGTTTTTCAATCGAAGACGCTGAAATATCGGTTAGAGAGAAGGACTTGGCACAGCCTATTTTAATCAGCCGAAAAGCTTTTGAGATTTTTAAATCGACTTGGGAAGGAATTAGCGACGAGCATCGTGCTCAGTTATTTCTGAAGTCATTATACAAAATGAAATGAAAAGTTTCGTAGTAACAAACGCTCTCCCTGTAACCGGTAAACTAATCCTGTCATTATGATTCATAAGCAATCAATTTAAGGAGCACACCATGAAAGCAATCGTATTAGAAGAACTCGGCGGCCCGGACAACCTGAAGGTCAAGGAGGTGGATACGCCTGCGCCGGGACCGGGCGAAGTACGGGTAAGACTGAAAAATTCCGCCCTGAACCGACGTGATTACTGGATCACCATCGGCAGGTACCCGCGCACAAATCTGCCCTGTATTGCCGGTTCGGATGGCGCCGGAACCATTGATGCCGTGGGAGAAGGAGTTGATGACGGTATGACGGGCAAAGAAGTGGTGGTCTATCCTGCACGGCACTGGGGTGACAGCGAGGCCGTGTCCGGACCGGATTTTCGCGTGCTGGGTATGCCCGACCAGGGCACGTTTGCCGAGTATATCTGCTGCCCGGCAACAGATGTGTACGACAGACCCGCCCACCTGGGCTGGGAGCAGGCGGCAGCAGTCCCGTTGGCCGGCCTGACCGCCTGGCGGGCCGTCGTGACCCAGGCGGAGGTGCAGGCCGGACAGACCGTACTGGTGACCGGCGCCGGCAGCGGCGTTTCCACATTCGCTATCCAGTGGGCTTCCGGGCTCGGCGCCGAGGTTTACGTGACCAGTGGGTCGGAGGAGAAAATTGAAAAAGCCATGGCTATCGGCGCCGTCGGCGGCATCAGCTACAGGCAGGAGGATTACCACAAAACCCTGAGGAAGCAGGCAGGGGGGTTTAACGCCATCATCGACAGCGCCGGCGGGGACGACATGAATAACCTGTTAAGCACCCTGAGGCCCGCCGGAAGATTTGTATTCTTCGGCGCTACCCTGGGCGTCCCCTCGACCGGCCTGGAAATACCGAGACTGTTTTTTAACCAGACTCGCATACAGGGGACGATGATGGGGTCCAATGCCGAGTTCAAGGCAATGCTGGATTTTGTGGGCGAGAAGAAGATCGAACCCGTCGTGGACCGGGTGTTGCCCATGAGCGAGGCAGTCGCCGCGCACAAGCTGCTGGAATCATTCGGTCAGACGGGCAAGGTCGTCCTGCAGAACAGTTAACCCGTCAGGATTGAGAAGATGAATCAGGCAATTATCTATGACGGGATTCGCTCGCCCTTCGGCCGTTATGGTGGAGGGTTGTCTGTAAAACGTCCGGACGACCTGGCGGCAGCCGTTATCAAGGCCCTGCTGGACAGGAGCGGTATTGAAAGCAGCCTGGTGGAAGACGTTGTTCTCGGCAATACCAACCAGGCGGGCGAAGACTGCCGCAACGTGGCGCGTAATGCCGCCCTGCTGGCTGGTATGCATACCGCGGTGGGCGGGGTGACCGTCAATCGCTTGTGCGGTAGCGGCGCGGCGGCTACCCTGGATGCGGCCCGGGCGATCAGTTGCGGACAGGGACAGTTGTTTATTTCCGGCGGTGTGGAAAGCATGAGCCGCGCGCCCTGGGTGCTGAACAAGGCGGAAACCGGCTTTGACCGCAACCAGAAGATGTACGACACCGTGCTCGGCTGGCGTTTCCCCAACAAGGCGCTCCTGAAACAATACGGCGACGACACCATGCCGCAGACCGCGGATAACCTGGCCCGGGACTTCGCCATCAGCCGCGAAGACAGTGACGCGTTCGCGTTCGCCTCCCAGCAGAAGTGCGAGACCGCGAGAAATGCCGGGTTCTACGAGGAAGAGTTACTGGAAATAGAAGTATCGGCAAAACGGCGCAAGGACCCTCCCGTCAAGGTGACAGCCGACGAACATCCCCGGCCCGGCACCACCCTGGAAAAACTGGCCAGCCTGTCCACCTTGTTTGAGGATGGCGTGGTCACCGCTGGCAATGCCTCCGGCATCAACGACGGGGCTGCCGCGCTGCTGTTGGGGAACGAGGATATCGGCAGGAAGCTGGGTCTCAAGCCGCGCGCGCGTATCCTCTCCGGCGCCGTCGCCGGTGTCGAACCGCGGGTGATGGGAATAGGGCCCGTTCCGGCATCACAGAAAGCCCTGCAACGGGCCGGCCTGTCGATGGCCGATATGGACGTGATAGAGATCAACGAGGCCTTTGCAAGCCAGGTGCTCGGTTGCCTGAAACATCTGCAGATCGATTTCCACGATGATCGGGTCAACCCGAACGGCGGCGCCATCAGCATCGGACATCCGCTGGGCGCGTCCGGCGCGCGCCTGATACTCACGGCATTGCGGCAACTGGAACGCATCCAGGGCCGCTATGCGCTGATCAGCATGTGCATCGGCATCGGCCAGGGCATCGCAGTCATTATCGAAAGAGTGTAACTATCCCCAGATGACACAGGTTACGACAGCAGGGGACAGAATTAATCCTGTCCCCGGTGAGCTTTCATGAAGATCCTTGCTGTCGGCGATATACACCTGGGGCGAACGCCGTCCCGGCTACCGGATGAACTCGCGAGTCGAGCACGTGAACTGGGACCGGTCGGCGCCTGGAAGCGCACTGTAGATGTTGCCATCGGCGCCGGAGTCAAGGCAGTGCTGCTTGCCGGTGACGTGGTCGAGCGGGAAAACGATTTCTTCGAAGCTTACCGGGAACTTGAGCAGGGTGTTCGGCGCCTGACCGAGGCCGGGATCGAAGTCATCGGCGTCGCCGGCAACCACGACGTCAAGGTTCTGCCCCGTCTGGCGAAGCACATTCCCGAATTTCGGCTCTTGGGCGCCGACGGCCAGTGGCAGTCCTGCCGGATCGCCGACAACGCTGATTCGATTACCCTCTGGGGATGGTCCTTCCCCCGGAAAGAAGTCCTGACAAGCCCCCTGGCCGATCAGACCTTCAGTGTTGGGGCAGGCATCAATCTGGGGCTGTTACATTGTGACCGGGATGCGGGAGGCAGTCCTTATGCCCCGGTAAGCAGCAGGGAACTGCAACAGGCAGGTATTGACGGTTGGTTGCTCGGACACATACACAAGCCCGATGCCTTGTCCGTTGAGTCACCGAACGGCTACCTCGGTAGCCTGACCGGGTTGGATCGTAGCGAGTCGGGACCTCATGGACCATGGCTAATCGGAATAACCGGGGGCCGGATTGAACGCGTTGAACAACTACCACTGGCGCGGTTGCGCTGGGAATCAATTGACGTTGACCTGGAGGGCATCGGTGATCCAGAAGAGGCGAAAGGACGCATCCTCACAGCGTTACAGGATCTTGATCGTCAAATTACGGAATCTCCCAATTCACTAAGCCTGGATGCCTCACCGGACGCGGTCGGGGTGCATGTGAGATTCGGTGGGCGCACCCGCTTCGGCACAGCCGTACTTAACGAATTTTCCGGAACCGGGGAAGCCGTTATCTATTTCGGTACTGAGAACCGCCGCTATTTCATCGAACGGGTCAGCGCCGATACACGGCCCGAGATAGATCTGGAAGAACTCGCCAGACAACCCACTCCTCCGGGATTGCTGGCAAAACACCTGTTGTGGCTGGATGAGCCGGAAGGCCATCCCGATCGCGACGAACTGGTGGCAAAGGCCCGCCGGCGCTTGCGCGACCAGGGGCAAAAGCCCGTCTGGACCGGCCTGGACACCGGCGAACCGGACCCGGTCGAGTGGTTGCGAAAAGCAGGGTTGCGCGCCCTTGATCAACTCCTGGCGCAGAATTCCGAGTCAGCCTGATGCGTCTCAAGCGACTCAATATCCAGACCCTGCCGGGCATCGAGCCCGGCTTTATATTCGAACCCCCCGGCGCAGGCATCAATATCGTAACCGGCCCCAATGCCATCGGCAAAAGCAGTCTGGAACGTGCGTTGGGCTACCTCTTGCAAGGCGCGAACAGCAAGGACCCGATCGCGCTATCCTTGGAGGTTGAGTTGGTCAGTGGCGACACCACCTGGCGCGTACTACGCAACGGCAGTCAGGTAGCCTGGTATAGAGGCGCTGATGCAGCAGACCGGCCTCCGCTGCCGGGAGCATTGCAGAAAGATTTATATCGCTTGTCCGTGGAACACCTGCTGAATCACGATGATCCCCATGATAAAGATCTTGCCCAGTCTCTGCGAAACAGTTTACACGGCGGATTTGACCTGGATACGTTACGTTTAGAATTAGGTTCACGCTTTGCACAAAACGACGAAAAAAATTTGCATACCGCGCAGCAGGCCCTGCGCGAGGCTGAAGCATACCTCGACACCTTGGAGCGGCAGGAACAGGAGGAACTGCCCCGGCTGAACCGCGAGATAGAAGCCGCCGGGGACGCGCAGGAACGCCTGCAACGCCTGCAACAGGGACTGGATTTGCATAGAGCCGTTGAGGCGGAAAAATCCTGCGCTCAGGAACTGGAGGCATATCCTCCCGGCATGGACCGGCTGCGCGGTGATGAGCAGGAACTCCTGGCCGGCCTGGAAGAGAAGACAACGGCGCAACAGGACAAGCTGCGTGAACAGGAACGCAGGCTTCATGGCGCCCGGGCTGCGCTGGAAAAGATCGGGTTTGTGCAATCCCGGCCGGATCCCAGGAGACTGGACACCATGGAGTTACGCCTGCAGCAACTCGGACAGAAATTGGAGAGACGAAACAATGCCCAGGCAGCGCTGACAGAGGCAGAGGCCGCCTTGGACAACGCACGTTCGCATTTTAACGGCGCGGGCGAACCTCCCCGACTGGATGCGCAAAGCCTTGAACGCGCCGAAGCGATAGCCGCGCCGCTGCTCAAGGCCGAGGCCAGGCGCGATACGCTGCAACCGAAACTCGAGCAGGCCGGGAATCCTCCCGATGAAACCGAAATCAACAAGCTGTATGAGGCCAGCGGCGCGCTGCGCGAGTGGCAGGCGGCTACCGCGGCCGAGACCGGTGACCGGCCCGCAACGTCCGGCCGCTCGCTGCGTATTGCGCTCTGGCTCGTCTTGGCGGCAAGCGCTCTTGCCGCGGGACTGGCGTGGTTGCAACAGGCCCTGCCGGCCATGGCGGCCGCGCTAGCGGCGGTCGGGGCTGCGGTTTGGGGCCTGTTCTGGGTGCGCCGCCCCGGAACTGGTTCGTCTGCCGACGCAGCAAGACAGCGCTTCGACCGTACCGGCCTGGCCGGACCGCCGGACTGGAGCAGGGCTGCGGTGGACGAGTACCTGCGGTCCGGGGTCGAAAAACCCTACAACGCCCTGCTCCTTCAAAGGGAACGGGCGGCACAGGCAGGAGACATCCGCGCCGAACTCAAGAAGATCGAGGCGGAGATTGCAAGTCTCCTGGACCGCAAACAGGAGGCAGCCGCGCAACTGGGCTTTGACCCGAAGTGGCCGAGTGTCAAACCTGATATTTTTTTGCAACACTGCCGCCAACTGGCCGAGGCCGAAAGCCGCCATTCCCGGGCACAGGCCGGAGTGGAGGCAGTACAGAGGGACATCGCGCAGGACGTAGTCGGGGTGCGTGAATTCCTTGCCCCCTGGTGTAGTGACTATGCGGCTGTGCCGGAAGGGGATGGTGAAAATGGGGATGAAGATCTGGAGATCCACCGGTTGCAGGTGTTGTTTCAGGAACTGAAGCAGCGCGCGCAGAGCGCGAAAGAGGCTCAAGGGGATATCACCCGCGCTGAGGAGACCATTCGTTCGATAGAGCGGGAAATCGATGATAACCGGGCTGACATCGGGAAACTTTTCACCGGTTGCGGGATCGAGACCGAACACCGCAGGGAACTTGACAGGCGGTTGGGCCTGCTGGATGAGTGGAAGGCGAAACAGGAGGCGTTGCACGGCGCGCAGGTGGAGGAGAAACGCATACGCTCCCTGCTTGAGTCCCATCCCGAAATCACCAGGGATGTGGATGCAGGCAAGCCGGCGAAAGTGCAGACTGAGCTTGCCGTGGCGTCAGCGCGGGCCGGCGCGCACACGGAACTGGTGCGGCGGCAGACGGAAATCACCACCCGCCTCAAGGATGCCGGCGCCGACCACAAGCTGGGCCGGGCCCGCGCCGCGGCGGACAGCGCCAGGGCTGCCCTTCAGGACAAGCGGGAGGAGGCCTGGCTGTTTGAGGCGACAGAGGTATTGCTCGACGACGTGGAACAGACCTACCAGGCTGAACACGTCCCTCCCACGCTCAAGCGTGCGCAGGATTTGTTCCGGGCGATTACCCGCGGCGCCTTCGATTTGCAACTGGAAAAGGATGGCAGGTTTACTGCGCGGGACCTGCGGCAAAGTGCGCAACGGGACCTGGAACAACTCTCATCAGGCACCCGCATGCAACTGCTGCTTGCGCTGCGCCTGGCCTGGATCGAGGCGCAGGAGCAGGGCGGGGAAACCCTGCCGTTGTTCCTGGACGAAGCCCTGACCACCAGCGATGAAGATCGATTCGCCGTGATGGCAAGCAGCCTCGAACAGTTGGCGGTGGACGGTAACCGCCAGATATTCTACCTGTCCGCCCGCCGGCATGAATGCGCGCTGTGGAAACAGGCTACCGGAAACGAACCGCCGGTCATCGATCTTGCCGAGACGCGCTTTCCCCGGGAGGCACATCCTTCACAGGATTACGACATTGTTCTTCCTCCGTCGGTGCCGTCGCCTGAGGGCCGGGACCCTGAGACCTATGCCTCCGTTCTTGGGGTACCACTTGTGAACCCGCGCCTGGAACCCGGCGCGGTACACCTGTTCTACCTGTTGCGTGACGACCTGAACCTGCTGTACGAGCTTATTGAGGAATGGCACATCACCAGCCTCGGCCAGCTTGAAGCCTTGCTCGGCAGCGATGCAGGGTCAAAGGCAGTCACCGAGACCGGACTCGGAGACAGGCTGCGGCAGCGGTGCGGCGTTGTGCGCGCCTGGAACGCGCTCTGGCGCCGGGGCAGGGGCCGCCCCGTGGACCGTATTGCCCTGGAGCAATCCGGCATCGTATCGAGTATCTTCATGGATCGCGTCGCTGCTCTCGCCGAAACCGTCAGCCAGGATGGTAAGGCGCTGGTACGGGCATTAAGTGCTGGGCAGGTGTCCGGTTTCCGCACCGGCAAGCTGGAAGAACTGGAGCGCTGGCTGGCTGAGGAGGGCTACACCGACCAGGAAGAAATTCTGACTGGGGAGGAACGCCGGCGCCTGACGCTGCAACAGGCCATGTCCGATACCGGCGCCGACGTGGACGACATCAACCGGACCATAACCTGGTTGGAGTCGGCAAGCCCATAGAATTATGGGGTCAGAGTAAAATTTCTGGCGAAATTCTTACTCTGACCCCTGAAACCTGAACCTTAATA
The DNA here is from genome assembly GCA_028819495.1 of Gammaproteobacteria bacterium. Lineage (GTDB taxonomy): Bacteria > Pseudomonadota > Gammaproteobacteria > Eutrophobiales > Eutrophobiaceae > JAAXHV01. The sequence continues at coordinate 12,515 of JAPPLI010000046.1, forward strand.
CTGCGATTCCGGCGTATTCACAACCAGGCCGTCCAGTTCTGCAGTCACCTTGATCTGGCAACTCAACCGGCTGGTCGGCTGCGGACTCATGACAAAGTCCAGCATTTCCTTCTCCATGGACTGGGCCTCGGGCAGTTTATCGAACCATCCCTCGTCAACATACACATGACAGGTGGCGCAACTGCACGCGCCGCCGCATTCGGCAACAATACCGTCCACCCCGTTGTTAACGGCGGTTTGCATGACGCTCATGCCTTCTTTGGCTTCTACTGTCGTTTCCGACCCATCGAATGCGATATAGGTTATTTTCGGCATTTGCTGAACTCCAAAATTCTTTTGTTAAATATTTCTCCAAAAAATCAGGGAGGATTATAAAGAATTCTGGAGTGTGCTTGAACAACTTGTTGAAATTTTATCCATGTCGTCGATTGAACGGTACGAAGATACGGACATAAACAGCCGGCAGAAGCATATTAAGAAACCTCTGAGATTAAGTCAGAGGTTCCTCAGTAATTCAACCGTAGAGACACCCCGCCGTACACATTCAAAGTAGGCGCCGGTTCGAACACTCTGCCGCCGAAGCCGTTCAGGCGCAGGTTGGACATGTATTTCGTGTCGAACAGGTTGTTGATGCCGATGAAAGGAGACAATTCGAATCCCGCCATCTGCAGGCGGTGTCCTGCCCTGAGGTTGGCAACTTCATAGGAATCTGAAATTACACTGTTGTTGTTATTTACAGCAAGGTCGTCGACCGCGAGGATGTCCCAGCTCAGGTAGAAACCGGAATCATGCCGGTAGGCCAGTTCCGCAAAGAACTGGTTCTCCGGAATACCGGGCAGCATCTTGCCTTCTGCGTCCATTCTCGAGGGAAAACTGTCGAATTCGAAATCGGAATACGTATAGGAGGCGGTGAGCTGCAAGCCTTCCAGGATATCCACGACGATGGCAGCCTCGATGCCGTTGCGGTCGGTATCTGCATTCCGGAAAAATGTACGATTGCCGATATTGGCGACGCTGACCACCTCGTCTTCCACTTCCATGATGAACCCGGCGATATCGAAATAGACACGCTCCCCGATCAGACCCCGTGCGCCGATCTCAAAGCTTTCCGCTTCCTGGGCATCAACGGAGGCAAATCCACCAAGACTTACATCCAGGTTTCTTGCCGGATTGGCCAGCTCGGTAAAGGTGGGGGTTTCAAACCCGGTCGCATAGTTGAAATAGAAACTGACCGAATCCGTCGCGCTCCAGGTCAAACCGGCGCTTGGACTGAACTCTTCGAAATCCAGTTCACCGGACTGGTCCGCATTGGCCAGGAACCGGTCATCAACGGACAGGTCCACGATATCGTAACGGCCGCCCAGCGTAAGTTGCAGGGAATCGGTCAAGGCCAGGACGTTGCGGATATAAAATCCGTATGCTTCCGCCTCTTCAAGCTGATCGAATGATAAAGCGCCCTGAATCCCGGCATCGTTGGAATAACGTTGCCGATCGTCTTCCTGGATGTCGATATCGAAGCCCGCGGTGAATTGATTGGGACGCCCCATCAGTTCTCCCGTATAGGTGTATTGCGCGCCGCCGCCAAAAAAGAACCGGTCGAACTCGACTACGCCGTCATCGGGCACAAAGCGGATATGGGAACCGATGGGCAGAAATGCCTTGAAGTCGCGCCACAGGTAATAGTTACGCACCCTGATCTCGTGATTCTCACCGAACTGCTTGCGGTAGATCCAGCCGACCTTCTGCTGCTCCAGTTCTTCACCGGCGTTGGAGCTGAGATTTCTCGGCTGCGCCTGGCGCCGGTCCGCCGCCACGTTGGCCGGAGTGATGCCCCCCGAATCATCGGCCTGCGGCGATTCCACCAGGTTGAAGATCACGGTCAGATCGGAATCCTCGTCAAACTCGTAGCGGAACTTGCTGTTCACCAGTCCGTGTTCCACCCTGGAGTTTTCCCGGTAACCGTCACTCTCCATGTAGGAACCGTTCACCAGGTAATTCAGCTTGCCGGTTTGTCCGCCAAACTTGAGTTGGTATTTCTGGTGGTCGTACTCACCCACCGTTACCCTGGCCTCGGCAAACGGCGTATCCGGTCCGTCTTCCGTGTAGAGACTCATGACGCCGCCGGATGCGCTGCCGTACAATGCGGAGGATGGACCTCGGATAATTTCGATACGGCCTACCGAACCGATATCGATGTCGTCAACACCACTCTGGCCGTCGGCCAGCGTTGCCGGGAGGTCGTCAACGAATACCTTGATGCCGCGGATACCGAAATTCGCCCGCGCTCCGAACCCCCGGATTGCAACCCGCAGGTCCTGGCTGAAGTTATAGCGGTTCTGGAAGAAGATACCGGGCACCCGGTTCAGCGATTCGTCCAGCCCCAACTGCTGGCGCCCGGCCTGGATGGCATCCTTCTCCACTACGCTGACTGCGCTGGAAACATCTGCCAGAGACTGGTCCTGGCGCGTGGCGGTAACGATAATCTCGTCAAGGTCTGTGACTGCGTAGGTGGCCGTGGTAGATATCAGAATACCTGTGGCAATCACCCACCTGCCAAAGTGAAGATTCCCCATCGTGATTCCCCTGAGTAATTTGTTGAATCGTTTTAGTTAAATACTTATCACAAGCAGGAAACGTACCAACCAGGGAGAGGCATGGTTAATACAATATAATCAATGGGTTATTGATTTTCTTATAATATCTTTTCATGCCGTAGTGGATAATATTAACCATCCCGGAACGAAAAGAACCAATTTTCACCGTGTAAGTGGATTACTACTACGGCACCATCTTCGGATGGGATTCCATCTCAACCTGTTCGCGTGTCCATGGCTGGGCGCTGTCGCAATAGATTTCCATGGCGGGCCTGACCCAGGAGGTGTCATCCAGGGTGCCCGCCTTGAGCACGGTGACATTAGCCAGGACAGAGGGTTCGCTGTTGATATGAGATCCGCAATGGCCGCAGAAATTGCGGTCCAGGGGACTGCCGCTGTCTCCCGTATCCACGTAGGTGGTCATTTCACCCTGGACATCGAGGGAGCCTTTCGGCAGAAGGATATTCAGTGAATAAGCCGCCCCGGTTTGTTTCTGGCAGTTGACGCAATGACAAATCACCGTTGCCAGGGGTTCAGCTTCACTCGTATAACGGATGTTTTCGCACAGGCAACCGCCTTCAATCTTTGCCATGGTTTTCTCCGTACAGATTAGTAGAATTGAATTTCAGAATTCAACGGCCGGATATCCCTTCTTTAATCTCATTATATAACATCCCGAAGTCTGCGTCGCTGTCGCCTGAAGCTACAGGGCGCTTAAAAAACTTGATTACTTCCTCTGTTCGACGAATTATGCTTATATGAATATTATATGTTGCGGGGGATAATGGTGACAGATTATCTGCGTTATTTATGGCCGGGTAGTTTTTTTATTATTACCACGTTGGGCGTGATGCTGGGCGGGGCAGGTTGCTGGTTCGGCGTCCTTCTTTTTCCGCTGGTGGCGTGTGTGGAATATTTCCTTGAAGACGACTTGCGCAAACGCAGGATGCAGCCGGTCGGCGCCTTGTTCATGCTGTATATTCAACTGGTCCCTTGGTTATTTCTCTGGTATGGCCTTTGGCGGTTCCTGCAGACTGACTACCAGTGGTGGGAATGGTTGGGCACGATTATTTCAGTAGGCGGTATTACGGCCGCGGTAGGCTTGCCCATTGCCCATGAATTATTTCATCGCCATGAGGGAATCTCCCGTTTTTTTGGTGATTTATTTGCGGTTACCCTGATTTCGGGAGATGTGGAACTGGAACACCGGAAAGGTCACCACATTGAAACCTCGACAATGAATGATATCGATACGGCATACCGGGGTGAATCCGTATACGCCTTTATTGCCCGGCTGCTCCCATTTTTTCATACTGAACCCTGGAACATGGAAAAGCAGCGTTTCGCCAATAAAGGCAGGAGTCACTGGTCGCCCGGGAACATTGTTTTATGGGCAGGCGCCGGTTACCTGGCATTGTTTCTATTTTTCTGTTTCAGTGTGAGTCTGTTTGCCGGCATCAGCGTTTTGCTTATATCCTTGATAGGGCAATCTATTGTCTGTGTCTTCAGTTACGTGCCAGATGCTCCCGCTAACATCGACAGTTGGCGGTCTCGTCGGGTCGGTCTCATT
>JAPPLI010000090.1 GCA_028819495.1 Gammaproteobacteria bacterium
GGGAAGAAGCTACGCGTATCCCCTTCATTATTGTCGCTCCAGGTATTACAACCCCGGCTTCTCACAGCAGTCGGCCGGTTTCGCTGATGGATATCTATCCTACACTGGCTGAACTCGCCGGGCTGGATGTGCCGCCACACGTTGAAGGCAATAGCCTTGTCCCCCTGCTTGAAGATAGCAGCGCTCCCTGGAAACACGTTGCGCTGACGACTGCGGGCTTTCGTAACCACAGCGTCAGGGACGAACGCTATCGGTACACGCGCTGGTCGGATGGTTCAGAAGAATTATATGATCACTATAATGATCCACATGAATGGAAGAACCTGGTCGGCGCCGACGCCCTGGCTGGAATAAAACAGGAACTCGCTTCCAAACTACCCAACACAAATGCTCCCCCGAACCGATGACTAATCAAGACACAAGACGCTGTTTGCTTAAAACCGCCGCTGCAGCCGGTTTAACCGCGCTATTGCGGCCTCCCTTGTCATTTGCGCAAGTCGAGGCTGACAGTAGCAACAAGTCCTCCTTGTCCTTCGATGCAGCAGGTGCTTTGAACCAATCTCCTCAATTTATCGCCCGATACGAATACCGCAATAATGTCGAATATGGCCTCGTACGAGGAGAAGCAGTCATCGGCCTGGACGGTGACCTGTTCGGCGATTATTCGGTGTCCGATCGATCGATTGCGATTGCTGATGTTCGACTGCTTGCCCCGGTAACACCCAAAAAGATAATAGGCCTCGGCAGTAACAGTTATTGGCATCGCAAGAAGATGCTTGGTGAAGACATTACCGGCAAAGGCAGTATTCCGGCGTCACAACTGAAACCGCCTGCGGTATTTGAAAAAGCGAGCGCAAGTGTCGCAGGCCCTGGCGACAGGGTGTGTATCCCTGAAGGCACTACAGGTGTCAGCGGAAGCGCGGAGCTGGCCGTGATCATAAGTCGCCGGGCCGGCAATGTATCCACAACTGACGCCGGGAATTACATTTTTGGATACACTTGCGCATTCGACGGTTTTGCCCCGCAAATCGCAGTTAATGATTTTGATAAGGCCAAGAACTACCCCACCTTTTGCCCTCTTGGACCCTGGATCGCGACCGGCATCAACCATAGCGACCTGATGGAGGTTGTCCTGAGAGTTAACGGCGGGTTACATCAAAAAGGCTACACGGACGATTATATACTGGGAATTGCTGACGCGGTCAGCCTGGTCACATCCAGGTATGAACTGGAAGCAGGAGACGTAATTCTTGTTGGCGCCCTGGGGAGTGGTGGAATTGCCGAGGACGAAGAAATAGCGGATGTTCCGGGATTCACTGATATTGAACAAATACGAGCTGTGGCATATCCGAAGTATCAACATGGGGATACACTTGAGGTATCCATTGATCGAATTGGAGCGATACGGCTTGATGTTCGATATTGTTCTTAACTGAAAGGCCTGCTATCAAGGCTTGCCGGGCTGAAGTATTATTCCGATACTGCGGTACAGGGATTAACACTTACCAGCGTGCTGTGTACGCTGGTGCTCTCTGCCATGTCCGCTTTCTGGCCGATGTGCAGTGCGTTCACGTTTTTCCGTTCATGTTCCTGCTTCGGCCACCTGCCTTTGTAAGACACGATAACGCCGGGCATTGCTATTTCATATACGGTTGCGGTCAGTCTCAGGCTGTCGCTGTCATTGCTCAGGGTAACCGCTACGCCGTCATCAATCCCGAGACGTTCGGCATCATGCGGATGGATGTATACCTCGGGGTCGCCGGCGTTGCGGGCGAGTTTAGGATCATTGGCATAGGAATCATTCATCCGGTAGTCGGACGCCGGGGTAATCAGCCGGAACTGCCCTCCATTTTGTTCCTTGTCCGTAATTGCCTGGGGAATCCGGGGCAGTCTCCGGTCTTCGGCAGTGGATGAGGCCAGTTCAATCCTGCCGCTCGGCGTCGGAAACTGCAGGTCTGCCCAGGGGATAATCGGCTCTGGGCTGATGGGTTGCCAGCCTCTCTGCTGGAACTTCCTGAAGCCGCCCTCCACTCCCATCTGCTCCAGCATCGATGCGATCAATTCTTCGTCCGTTTCAAACAATTCCCTCTCCGTGTATCCCATGCCTTTTGCCAGGCGCCGGAAGATTTCCTGGTTCGGCAGGGCTTCACCCAAGGGTTCCATTGCCCTGAACTGCACGCCGATATTGTAGTGAAAATAGCTGAAGGTCAGGTCATCGAATTCCAGGAAGCTGGCTGCGGGCAAGACGATATCGGCGTAATCAGCCGAGTCCGTCGGGAAACAGTCGATCACCACCGTAAACAGGTCTTCCCGCTGCAAGGCCCGGCGCAATTGTATCTGGTTGGGCGTCGAGGCCACCGGGTTGGTATTCCAGACAACCAGGGACTTAAACCTGTCCGGGTTTGTCAGTTGCTCCGCAAAATCCATGTGACTGACCGATACGGGTTCGGCAGAGGCTAACTGTGCCCCTGCCATGGCGTCAAAATCCAGACCGGCAAGACCCGGAGTGATGGTGACGTAGGTAAATCCTGTGCCGGGTTTGCCGATATTACCGGTGAAGGCCGGCAACAGGCCGACGGCGCGCATGCAATTGCCGCCGTTAAGCTGGCGCTGAAAACCCTGCCCCAGCCATAGCAACGAGGGACCGGAGGCATAATATCTTGCCGCAGCTTCGATCAGAGCTGCCGGCACCCCGGTTTCCTGTTCGCCCCACTCCGGCGTACAACGGTCGATTATCGGCAATAATTCTTTGCTTCCAAGCGTATGCCGGTTGATAAAGTCGTTATCGAACAGGCCTTCCCGCTGCATCACGTGCAGCAGGCTGTACGCCAGGGCTGCGTCCGTGCCCGGGCGAAGCTGCAAATGATAATCCGCATCCCGGGCCGTCTTCGTGCGTAATGGGTCTACCACGATCTTTTTCACGGCGGATGCGGCAAACCAGTGTTTATGGCTGTGAGGCCCGGAGTGGGACGGATTGGCGCCCCAGATAAGCACACAGTTTGAATCCCTGATTGTACGCGGATCAAAGCCGACATGGGATTCCCCGTACAACAGCGACAATGCAGCGTGACCTGCGGCGTTGCAGATGCTGTCCGGGTCGACCTCTGATGCTCCAAGCTTCAGGAAAAATCGCATCGGGAACAGTAGCGCGATCAGTGATAACGTCCCGGAATAATGGGTGTGTATGATCGATTCCGGGCCGTAACCGGCAATATCGGCTTTTAACCGACCGGTAATGGTCTTGACCGCCTCATCCCAGCTAATGCGTTCAAACTGCCCTTTACCCTTTTCTCCGATGCGTTTAAGCGGATATAGCAGCCGTTCATTTTCATCCTGCCACACGCCGTTATAGGCAATGGCGCACTTGTTGCACAAACGCCCGCGGGAAACCGGATGCGCCTCATCTCCCATCACCCTGCTGATACGGCCGTCTATCTTCTCAATGCTGATGCCGCAACCGTCGTAACAGTCGCGGGGGCAGTTGCTTTTTATGATTTCTATGTTTCCAGACATGGGTTTTCCTGGAGGGTTCTTTCTTTGATATTATACCTCGGGATACGAATAATTACTCGTGACAGCGAGATGGGTGGGGTCAGAGTAAAATCACCACCGGCATTGCCGTTGCCAACGTCCTCGGCGATTTTACTCTGACCCCGGAATTCAGCGGGAACTGCTGTACTCGTGATATGGGAATGATCAAACTGAACAATATAATCACCCTGGTTGCCGCCCTGTTTCTCGCGGCCTGCGCGCAACCTCCTGACGAAGATCTGGTGTTTATCAATGGAAAAATTTATACCCTGAACGAAGAGCAACCGCTGGCCGAAGCAGTGGCCGTCCGGGAGGGCAGGATTGCTGCCGTCGGCGACACGGAAACAATCAGCGACATGGCAGGCGCAAATACCAGGCTGATTGATCTGGACGGCCAGGTCATGCTGCCGGGATTTCACGACCTGCACGTACACCCGGTGTATGCGGGCATGCAGGCGCAACGCTGTGTCATTCCCCAGGGCTCCACGCTGGAGCAGGTTCAACAGCATGTCAAAGCCTGTGTCGAACAGGCTGATCCCGGCGAGTGGATCACCGGCGGACAATGGGACGCGTCGGCAATCGGGCGGGTGCCGGATGCGGCAATGCTTGACGGGGTCGCACCGGACAACCCGGTATTACTCAGTGATACCAGCGAACACAGCGCCTGGGCCAATACCCGGGCGCTGGAGATCGCCGGCCTGAACGCCGGCACGCCCGACCCCGAAGACGGCATCATCGAACGGGACAGTTCAGGCGCTCCCACCGGCGTACTCAGGGAGGAGGCGGTGGTGCTGGTACGGCAACATGTCCCCGAAGCAACGGATGAACAGATACGGTCGGCGCTGGGGTGGGCTCTCGACAAGATGCTGGCCAACGGCATCACGTCTTTTTCCGAGGCATCGACCGGGTATTCCTCGAATCCCGTAAAAGAGGCTTCAGCCTACGCCGCGCTGGCCGATTCCGGCGTCCTGAAACAGCGCGTAAGATTGTGTATGCCCTGGTTCAGCGGCAATGCGGAACTGGAAGCGTTTATCGAGTCCAGCGAAGTGTACGCAAGGGAACGCGTGGCCCCTGATTGCGTCAAGATCTTTCTCGACGGAGTCCCGACCGACAGCCACACGGCAGCCATGCTGCACCCTTACGAGGGTACGGTTGAGGGGCGCGACGACGAAGCCAGCCGTTATGGCATGTTGCTGGAGGAACAGGCAGTATTGAACGAGGCGGTCACCCGCTTTGACGCCATGGGCCTGACGGTCAAGTTCCATGCCGCGGGAGACGCCGCAGTGCGCGCAGGCTTGCAGGCCGTAGCGAGCGCCCGCCGGGCCAACGGTAACAGCGGACTGTGGCATAACGTCGGACATTGCACTTTCGTCGCTGCGGAAGACATGCACCTTGGTCGCGAAATCGGGGCGAGCTTTGAAATGTCCCCTTACCTGTGGAGTCCCAGTCCCATCAATGACAGTATCACCGCGGCGGTTGGTGCAGAGCGTATCAAGCGGGTCTGGCCGGTGCGCGAGGTAATCGAATCCGGCGCCCTGGCCGTTCCGGGTTCGGACTGGTCCGTAGTGCCTTCGGTCAATCCGTGGATTGCCATTGAGGCATTGGTGACCAGGGAACGTCCGGGCGGCAGTGATGACAGTTTCGGCAAGGAACAGGCCATCAACCTGGATCAGGCCATAAAGATGTTCACGGTCAATTCGGCAGAACACATGGGAAACACAGACAGACTGGGCAGCATAGAACCCGGCAAGCTGGCGGACCTGGTAGTGCTTGATCGCGACCCGTATGAAATTCCGGTTACTGAATTACACCGGGTCAGGGTGATGCGTACCCTCATCAACGGGGAGACGGTTTACCTGCGCGAAGCGGGAGGGTAGTAGTTATCCGCCAGCTCGCATTCTATGGACAATTCTGCCTCCGAACATGGTCAGGGATACCTGTGTATCACTGATCCTGTCTACCGGGATTTCGAACAGGTTGTGTTCCAGCACGATGATATCGGCCAGTTTACCTGCCTCAATGGAGCCGCTGTCTTGCTCCAGTAACAACGCTTTGGCGCCGGAGCGGGTATAAATCTCCAGGGCCTGCTCCAGCGTAATTGCCTGTTCTTCCCATAGCCTGTCCTGGCGCAGGCCCCAGGGATTCGCCCGGCTGACCATGGCTTCCAGTCCCACCCAGGGGTTCATGCTCGACAGGGCGCCGGCAGGCCAGTCGGACCCTGCCACCACCTGGGCGCCGGCTTCCAGCAGGTCGCGCACCGGCCAGTAGCGCTGCCCCCGTTCCTCGCCCACGGCGCGGATGATGGAATCGACCTTCACCGATGGAAACCAGATGTAAGGGGATATCTCTGCCACGGCATCCAGTTCGGCAAACCGGGGAATATCCGCCTCATCGACATAACCGGCGTGCGCCAGTTCATGGCGTAGCCCGCTGTCGCCGTTCGCCTGCCGGGCGGCCTCGATGGCATTCAGGGTAACCCGGACGGAACGGTCCCCCGCCGTGTGCACCTTTGCCGTCATCCCCAGTTTATCGAGTTGCACAATCAGCCGCGACAACTCCTCCTGGGTGTAATGCTGTTTGCCGTTGTGGGTCGGCGCGCCCTCATAGACCGGCATGTAATCGGCCAGCATCGCGGCCGTGCGGGACGCCGACGGGACGCCGTCCATGGAGATCTTGACGGCATCGGTATTCACGTTGCGGCCGCGGTGCGCCGTGCGCATCTGTTCCAGGATTTTGGCATCCAGGTTCTTTTCCTCATCAAGCATCGGCAGTACGGACATGGAAGTGATCAGGTGTACACTGACCTCTCTGTTTTCGTCCAGGGTTTTGTATGCTTTTAATCCCTGGGGTGTAGCCCAGGCTTCCTTGATGCCGGCCAGGCCGAAGCGGTTGGCTGCCCGCACCCCTTCCCTGGCTGCCGCAAGATATTGTTCCTCCGTCCAGTCCGGAATGATGCGCAGCACAGGCCCGGCTGCGCTTTCATATAACAGGCCGTTCGGTTCGCCCGTTTCCTTGTCCCGCACTATCTCTCCGCCGGGTATTTCGGGACTGTCCCGGGTCAGGCCGGCCAATTCCAGGGCCTTGCTGTTGGCCCAACGGTTATGGAACGAGGTATCCCTCAGTAAGACCGCCTTGTCCCCGGATATCTCATCCAGCCATTTACGCGGCGAAGGGATGTCATGCTTAATGAAGAAGTCCGTCTCCCACTGGTCGCCGATAATCCATTCGGCATCGGGATAATCCGCTACGCATTGCGTCACGGTCTGCCTGACTGCATCAGGCGTTGCCGTGCCGGGAAATACACATTCGAATAACTGGACGGTAAAACCGTAAACCGGGTGGACGTGCAGGTCGTTCAAGCCCGGCATGGCCATCTTTCCATTCATGTCAATGACTTCTGTTTGATCGCCCTGATATGCCGCTGCTTCATCATCGCTGCCGACAAACAGGATCCTGCTGTCCCTGACGGCGATAACCTCGGCCCAGGGTTGGGCGGGATCGACCGTGTAGACCCGGCCATTCACAAGCAGCGTGTCAGCGACAGGCGCGGCGTCATACGCAGTGACCGCGGTCTGTCCCGTGGAGTCGGCATCCCCGGTCTTTTGCTCGCAGCCGTACGACAGGAGCAGGGTCAGGATAAGCAAACCGTATTTATTCGTTATCATCTCCAATTCCACTCAAGCGTCATACCAGTGCCTGGTGATGATCGTCATGCCGGCATTCTACCGTCAAAAGTCGCGGTCTTCAGAGCTGTTCAACAGTAGCGAGCCGCCAACCGCTATGCACAGGTTGATCAGCAATCCGTACAGGCCGGGATGAAATCCCCAGATCTTGCCGCCGCTGGCAAAACCGAATGGACCGAAAGCAAGCGTGAGGGAAACGATAAGTCCGGCGACAAGACCGAAAACGACCGGACCGGCCCGCAGGTTCCCCCAACGGATGCCCAGCATGAAGGCGGGAACAAGCTGTACGAGCAGGTCGAATTTCCTGTCCAGCAGGTCGATCAGCGAGGCCTTGTGCTGCAACGCGATGGCCAGCCAGATGAGAAAAGCTATGAGCGCCCAGGAGCAGAGTTTTCCGACCCAGGTCAATTCAGCCTGCGATGCGTCTGTCCGGAAATACCCGGCATAAATGTCCTTGGCTATCATGGAGGAGATGGTCAGCAGGGCCGAGTCCGCTGTGGACATGGTGGCGGAGATGACCGCCGCGAATAAAATGACCACCAGCCAGTAGCCGAACACGGAGTCCTCCTGGAGCAGGCGGAAGATGCGCGCCAGGGCTTCATCCGTTTGCACCCCGTCCAGTCCGGGTATATAGGCAATGGCATAGATTCCGGCTATCACCGCAACCAGTGTTGAAATGAACGGCAGGAACGCCATCACGGCCAGGCTTTGCCGCAATACCTTCTCCGACCTGGCCGCGTAAATCCGCTGTATCGCCTGCGGATACAGCGCGGCGCCCATGCCGATGATCAGAATGTAGCTCAACCACTCTCTCATCCTGCCGGCGTCAGGCAGCATAACCTTGTGGGCATCGGGCGAATTGAATATTGCGCCGGTGGCCGCGGACAAGGGGCCGAATTTCATGAACAGCGCCGAGACCAGTAACAGGAAACCGACAAACAGCACCGTTCCCTGCACCGCGTCGGTCCATGCTACCGCGCGCAGGCCGCCCAGGGTGCCGTATATCACCATGATCAGCGCCAGTGCGACAACACCGTAACCGTAGGCGGCATCGGCGCTGCCTCCCGCCATACCCTGCATTGCCCGGCCCATAGCCATCAACTGCGCCAGCAGGAAATTGCCCAGGGCCAGGATCATCACGACCGCAGCCACCAGGTTGAGCGTTTTTGACCCGAAACGGTAGGACAGGTAATCGACCGGTGTAATAAAGTGATGGCGCCCGGACAGCGCCCGCAGGCGCAGGGCGTAAACCAGGTAAAACGCAATAATGGAAAGCATGAAATAGACGGACATGATCCAGGAATATCCAATTCGATAGGTCATGCCGGTAAAGCCGAAAAACGTATTCCCGCTGAACTGGGTCGCATACAGCGTAAGCAACAGGACCAGGGCGCCGAACCCGGACCCGGCCAGGTAAAAATCATTGAGAGTATTGCCGCGCCGGGAACGGTATCCGTACCAGCCGAACAACAGCAGTGAACCGATATAAACAACGATCACCGCCCAGGCGCCGGGGCCGAACGGGAGCAGGTCAAACATCCTTCACCTGAGCCTGAACAGGTACAACCATGCCGTAAACAACGTGCCGATGAATGCCACCAGGAGTGAGATGAATACCCATAACGGGAATCCCAGGACCATGATCATGGAATTCGCAGGCAGGTACCAGGGAATACCAAACACCACCAGGAGGATATAGACGGCCGGGACCAGGTAGCGGCCGGCCTGAGCCGGTTCAGTTTTTTTCATCACCCAGTATCAGGTAAGTCTGCCGTTCCGTGTCCATATCCCTGACGGACCGGCGCAGGCAGTATCCGGCAACGCCCAAGCACATCCAGGCGCCGATAATGGCGAACTCCAGCGGCCGCAACTGGCCCGGACTGCCTGGAACTACCATCAACAGCACCAGTATGGCCGAAACGGCAACCCCACAATACATGACGGGCTTGCCGGTCCGGTAAGGACGATCCATGTCCGGATGAGTAGTGCGCAGGCGCAGGGCAGCCAGGCAGGTCATCAACAACGCCGCGACGAATGCCAGCGAACCGCTGGTAACTATCGGGACCAGTGCGGCCTTGCCGATCGGGGGCCCGATGAGCGAGATTGCCCCGACAAACAGGATGGCATTGACGGGCGTTCCATGGCGCACGTCGACTTTTGCGAACCAGTGCGGCAACATGCCGCCGCGCCCCAGGGCAAACAGCAGCCTTGAAGAAGCAATGTAAAACCCGTTCAAGGTCGTGAGCAGGCCGAGCAGCGCCGCAAACAACACGAGTTGCGCGGCCCATTCGTATCCGAATGCCAGCCGGAATATCTCTGCCGTGGGCATGGCATCCCGGTCCTGCAGTATGGCCTCCAACTGGCCGGGCGTCGAACTCATTCCCAACGCCAGGATAATCAAGGCATAGAATACTGCACCGAGTACGATGCACAGCAGTATGGCAATACCGATCCGGTGTGGCGTCATGGCGACACCGGCCTCCTCCGCAGCCTGGGGGATTGCATCGAAACCCGCCACGAAATAGGGGGCGACAACCAGGACGGGAATAATGGAGGCAGGCGCTGCTATCCAGAGCGAGCCGCCGGTTGAAAACATCGGCGTCAGGTTTGCAACGTCACCTTTCACCAGGGCCACGGAAATGAACACCAGCGCGCACAGCGCCAGGGCGGCGAGCACCAGTGTCTGGAAGCCGGTAGAACTCCGGGCGCCTAGGCAATTGAGCAGGATAAGAAAAGCGCCCAGGATAATCCCCGGCAGCAGGTTCGACACCCGGACGGTATATCCGCCCACCTGGTACAGCGGTTCGGAGATGAGCGCCGGGAACATGGCCTCGACCAGCGCGCCGATGGCGATAGTCTCAAACGGTGTGATGGCGATATAGCTCAATGCCAGCGCGCAGGCGGTCAGGAACGAGACAAACGGCCCGAATGCCTTGTAGGTAAAGGCAGCTTCACCACCGGCAACAGGGATGGCCGCGGTCAGTTCAGCATAGCATTTACCCACCGGCAGCAGGAACAGGCCGCATAGAATAAAGCCTAGCATGGCGCCTACAGGACCGCCGTCGCGCAGCCAGTAACCGGCATAGATGACCCAGCCAATCCCGATAATGGCGCCCAGGCCGATAGCTATATAACTCCTGAAGCTTATGGATTTATCCAGTATGTCGCGTGTTGTATCTGTATATAGCGTCATCTGTGCTTTTGACTGAATGACTCCTTGTAAGGAGTGTTTTCTCACTGGATTCCTGCATTCGCAGGAATGACAAGCGTGTTGCGACTTATGACGTTGCGTATAATAAACAAGCGCTCTCTGATTTATTGTAAACTTTTAACCCGTATTTCTCACCACATGATCTGGCGACCATGATGAGCACGCAAACCGGACAACAGCCGATAACCTGGCCTGCCAAGGCCAACCATGTGCCGAAGGAGATATTTGTTCGTCCCGACGTCTTTGAGGAGGAACTGCGGCGTATATTCTACGGCCCGGAGTGGCTGTTGGTTGCCCACGAGTCCGAGATACCGGACAAAGGGGATTTCAAAACTGTACGGGTAGGCCGGGTGCCTTTGCTTATCACCCGGGACAGGGAAAACACGATAAACGTACTCTATAACTCCTGTTCCCACCGGGGCGCGCAGGTGGAAACCGCGCCCAGGGGGAACAAGCTCAGGTTCGGTTGCCCGTATCATCGCTGGACATTCGACTCCACGGGCAGGCTGGTCGGCTGCCCCAACAAACCGGGGGACTATCCTGACGATTTCGACAGGAGCAACTACCCCCTGGCCAGGCCGAGGACGGCGCTGGTACACGGTCTTGTCATGGTCACGTTCAGTGAACAGGCGCCTCCGATCGACGTGTACCTGGACGGCCTGCATGATTCCATTGCAGAGGTGCTGGGCGGCGACGGGCGTCTGAGATTGCTTGGTTACCAGAAGGTCCTGCTGAAAGCGAACTGGAAGACCTATGCCGACAACGATACCTATCATGCGGGCCTGCTGCATACGGCCTTCCGCATGCTGAACTGGCAGGGCGGCAAGGGCTACCAGGAGGCCAACGCGCGCGGGCATCGTCTCTACGTGGGTGAATTGAGCCTGCCCGAATCGGCGGGCCGGTTACACGACCCGTCCCTTATTGAACACAGGAGCGGCGGAGACCTGTCCCGCGGGTCGGTGAGTGTACGCTTTTTTCCCGTTTCCGGCATGACGCGGCATCTCGATTCCATCAGCATCCGGTTTGCCAACCCTCTCTCGGTCGATGAGACAGAAGTACACTACACTTATTTCGCCCACGCGGATGATGACGAAGAACTCATCAGTCACCGGGTGCGCCAGGCATCCAACCTGCTCGGACCGTGCGGGCTGGTCAGCATGGAGGACGCCGCGGTATTCCACCGCCTGCACAGCGGCAGCCAGACGCCCGGTGATGCCGTGTTCCAGATGGGCGTGACCGATGAGTACAAAATTCCGTCCGAATTCGGCCAGAGCGATGAATCCTCGAACCTGCCCGGCTGGGAGTACTACCGGAAAGTCATGGGTTATGAAAAGGCGCCGGCAGGATGATGACGGATACGGACGTGCCGGCAGCAATAGATGCCCTGCAGACCCGCTATATTGCGGCGCTCGACGACCGGAACATGGAGGCCTGGCTGGCAACTTTCAGCAAGGACCCGGACGCATCCTATACCTGTACCACGGCGGAGAGCGAACAGGCGGGACTGCCCCTGGCCTTGATCCTGGATGATACATATACGCGGTTGCAGGACCGGGTCACCTATGTCACACAAATCTGGGCCGGCACTTTCGCGGACTACAGGACTCGCCATTTTATCCAGCGTACTGCCGCTCGGCCTGTCTCGGACAATCAGTATGACGTTGAAACCAATTTCATGGTGGCCTGCACGCCTGTTGAAACCGGCAGAACGGAACTGTTTATGACCGGCATGTATTTCGACCGCGTCGTAGTCGACAGTAACGACGCCTTGTTCCTTGCCAAAAAAGCCGTCATGGATTCGTCCATGGTTGAGCGTTTCATGGCCTACCCACTGTGACCGGCTTATCGGGCAGGACGGCAATCGTTACCGGGGCGGCCCAGGGCATAGGCAGGGCCACGGCATTGCGCCTCGCCCGTGACGGCGCCAGGGTGGTTCTGGTGGACCGTATGCCCGCTGCCTGCAGCCAGGTGGGCGATGAAATCAGAAAGGCCGGCGGCGCTGCCGAGGTCGTCGAAGCCGATATGGAAACCAGGGAGGGTGTGGAAGACATGGTCGAGGAAACCCTGGCCGTGGCCGGCAGCATCGATATTGCCGTCAACAACGTCGGCGGCGCCATCCGCACCAAGCCGTTCCATGAGTTCGATGATGAGGAAATTCAACAGGAAATCAGCAGGACGCTGTGGCCGACCCTGCGCGGCTGCCATGCGGTCATACCGCACATGATGGAGCGCCGGCAGGGCGCCATCGTGAACATCGGTTCCGTGGCCGTCCGGGGAATTTACCGTGTTCCCTACTCTGCGGCCAAGGGCGGTGTGCATGCGCTCACCGCGTGCCTGGCCCTGGAACTGGCCGGGTACAATATCCGGCTGAACTGCGTGGCGCCGGGCGCAATCGAAGCCAACCGGGTGATCCCGCGCAACCCCGCCGGGCCGACCGAAGCGGAAAAAATGTATCGCAAGGATATGCTGGAACAAACCCTGGGAGATACATGCATGCAGCGGATGGGAACTGCCGGGGAAGTGGCCGATGCAGTCGCATTCCTCGCCGGCGATGACGCCTCCTATATTACCGGGCAGGTCCTGTACGTCTCCGGCGGCGGGTAAACTTAAGGAAACTCTGATGATGCACTATACACAAGTGGGATACATAGGCATTACCGCATCCGACACCGGGGCCTGGCGCACGTTCGCCGGGGAATACCTGGGCATGCAGGTGGTCGACGGCAGCGACGGCGGATTGGCGTTACGCATGGACGAAAGACGGCACAGGATTCTTGTCGAACCCGCACAGGACGACGGCCTTGCCTTCCTGGGGCTTGAAACTTCGGGACCGGAGCAACTGGAGGCTGCCGCAACCCGTTTGCAGGCCCAGGGCCTGAATGTCGAACGGGGAAGCCCGGGAGAGTGCAGCCGGCGCCACGTGCAGGACATGTTCTGGCTGCGCGACCCGGACGGTTACCGGGTTGAGTTCTACTGCAACCCGACTGCCGCGGATGAACCATTTACTCCCGCGCGCCCCATCGGCGGTTTCAGGGCCGGCGCCCTGGGCTTCGGCCACCTGGTACTGCAGACCTGCAATTTCGGGGAAATGGAGGAATTCTACCTGCAGACCATCGGTTTGCGGCTCAGTGATTACACGGACGGTTCGCCGTTCCGGGCTTCTTTTATGCACGTCAATTCCAGGCACCATTCCCTTGCGCTGATCGAATTCGACCGGCCGGGTATTCACCATATCATGGTCGAATACAATTTTATCGATGACGTCGGGCGTCTCTACGACATGGCGTTGAAGGCCCCGGAGAGCATTGCAGTCTCCCTGGGCCGCCATGCCAACGACCACGTACTCTCGTTTTACACCTTCTCGCCGGGCGGCTTCATGATCGAAACCGGCTGGGCCGGCAGGCTTATCGACGTTGACCGGTGGAAACCGGAATTGATTTTCGGCCCCAGTATATGGGGCCACGAACGCCACTGGCTGCCTCCGGAACGGCGGGCCGCGGCGCAGGCGATACTTGAGACGGCGGCAGAGAAAGGCATAATGGAACCGACCTCGGTCACCCGGTCGCCTGCTTTCAAAATAGAAGAGTCTTAATACTTAATATAAAACAATTAAATAAACAATATACCTAATGCAAACTATCAAAAATAAAGATATCGAAGGGCTTTGGAACCTGTTATCCATGGAGCAACGCTACGATGACGGCAGGGTAATCTACCCGTTCGGCAAGAACGTTGAGGGCCGTATCTACTACGGCGCCGATAAATCCATGTTCTGCGCCATCCAGAAGTGCGGACGCACGCCGTTCAGCACCGGGAAACAATGGACCGCGGACTACACGGAAAAAGCCTGCGCCTACAATGATTACCTGACCTATTGCGGGCGTTACGAGTTGAACCGGGACACGGCAGTCCACCATGTCGAAATCAGCCTGTACCCGGACTGGATCGGCAAACAACAGGCCAGGAAGATACGACTGGTTGACGGTCAACTCCATATCACTGCCCGTCTGGAAGACAATACTCCGGAGGCGAGAACATCATTGCTGGTTTGGGAACGAGCATCATCCGCTTGAAAACAGACCGTTAAGTTTATCAATCAATGGCGCAGGTAAATGTCTTCAGGCGGCACTGACATAAAGGCAAAAACGGAAAAAGCAACCCCGTTCCGGGAATACGTTGATGCCAAACTCGGTTTCCGTAATCACTGGTACCCCACCCTGTTTTCCGATGAGTTGCCGGAGGGCGAATTCAAACCTTTTCCGATACTCGGCGACCGGCTGTTGCTGGCGCGGGTAGAGGGCAAGGTACATGCCGTCCGCGACCGCTGCCTGCACCACGGGGTCGCATTTTCCAGGAAAGTCGAATGCTACAGGAAAGGGACCGTAACCTGCTGGTATCACGGTTTCACCTTCGATTTACAATCGGGTGTGCTGTGCGACATCATCGCCAATCCGAAAAGCAACATGATCGGCAGGCTGCGCATCGATACCTTTCCCGTCATGGAAGCAAAAGGCATCATCTTCGTATTCATGGGAGACATGGAGCCGCCGCCGCTTGCCGATGATGTCCCGCCGACGTTCCTGGATGATGATATTCATGTCAGGGGGCGCAGAACGGAAGTACAGGCGAACTGGCGCATCGGCTGCGAAAACGGCTTTGACAGCACCCACATCTTCATACACAAGCAATCCGTCCTCGTAAAAGGCAACGACCTCATACTGCCGCTTGGACTGGTTCCCACCAGCAGGGATGCTTTTGAAATCGTGGAAGATGAGACCGGCCCAAAAGGGGTATATGACAAGCTGTTTGAACATTGCGAACCGGTGTTTGATGGCAAGGTCCAGGGTGAAACGGTGCTGCACGGTAACCTGGGCACTACACCGGTTGCCTATAATATTTCCATCTGGTTGCCGGGGGTATTGCGAGTCACTCCCTGGCCGGGCCCGACGATGACCCAGTTCGAATGGTATGTACCGATTGATGAAGATCGGCACTTTTACGTCCAGACCATCGGCAAGAAAATTGAGCAGGAACGTGACAGGGCGGATTTTGACCGGGAATTTGACGACAAATGGAATGAAATGGCGTTACAGGGCTTTAATAATGACGATATCTGGGCCAGGGAAGCGCAACAGGAATACTACCGTTACGACGAGGCCTGGACGGAAGAACACCTGTATGAAGCGGACCGGAATATTACTGTCTGGAGACAATTGGCCGGTCGATGCAACAGGGGCATTCAGAAACGGGAGCACCTGGTCAGGATTGGCAGGCCTGCTAAATAGACTTGGGCAGACAGATTAACAACGGAAACGAAAAGTGGGATTACACACTGCGTCGCTATGCCGAGGCAACCGGCGCACCGCTGACCATAAACCTGGCCCCGGCAGATACCTGAAGGTTATTTTGGTCCGACCCCATGAACGGCATCGTCCTGCTCGTCGAGCGTGGCAAGACCGGTGAGCGCCACCGGTGGCCGGTCCGGAAACTCCGCTACCAGGCTCAACTTTCCGCCCATCGCCTCAACGTAGCCGCTGAGGGTCGAGAGCAGCAGGTCGCTACGCTTTTCGATACGGGATACGTTCTCCTGCTTGATCCCGAGTTCCTTTGCAACGCGTACCTGCGTTTGCTTACGCGCCCTGCGCAGGTCTTGCAGGGACATTTCCTCGGCGACCAACTCCCTGGCGCGCGACTCCACTTTTTTCCGACGTGCCGGCGGGAGTTTGTCCAATCTTTCGGTGAGTGTCATCATCTTGTTCTCCTTTCATCTTTCAGCCGGTCGAGATGCATGCTGAACCTTGTGTCCGCCGCCTTGATGGACTGACGGGTGTGACTGAAAGTGTGGTCAAACCAGGTCTATTGTAATGTGGCGTGAAGTG
>JAPPLI010000058.1 GCA_028819495.1 Gammaproteobacteria bacterium
CCGGCCAAGCAGGGTCAGGATAAGAGATCAGGATAAGAGGGGCGAGTAGTTACCTATTTTTTTAGAATGAGTATCAATTTCCTGTTCTATAGCCTGCCAAATTAACTGCTTGAATTTACGAGGCACATGCTCCAATTGCATAGGCTCAGGTAAAGAAGTTTTGCCTTCTCTTTGTGAGAATGTCAATTTGTAGGCATCATTGTGATTTTCGGACTTATGCATTTTTTTCCTTGAACATCAGTTCACGGAAAATCGGTTCAATACTCTTCACAGTCCAGCTTTCTTTTGATTGTTTCAGTGCATTCAGGGTATGGTCGCCATTTGCATAAATGACGTCCGGATTGCCGAAGTTTTCACGGTTACGGGTAAACCAATCGTCCAGTCCAGAGCCGTCCATTTCTTCCAAGCTACGCCACAGCACAAGGCAATGTCGCCCTTCAGCGTCAGTTCCGGTTATAGTAAGAACGTCTTCTACTTTTCGCCGTGACGCACTCCGCAGGCCGATGAGAAAATTGAAGGATTCAGGCAGGTCAACGGGGACATTGCCTCGCATCCCATCGCGTACGACCGACAATGTGTAAGCAAACGGATCAGTGAAATATTTTCCCAGCAGGCAGGCGCTACCGGTTGTTTCCTCTCCGAGTGCATAGCGCAGTCGGTAATCTTCTTCCAGTGCCGGATTCTGCGCCAGTAAATCCTGTTGCGCTGAGTCTGGCGGTATCAGTTCCAGACTATCCAACGTATCTTCGTAGGATTCCAAACAGACATATTTGAAGAATTGAGTAGAACCCTCTCGCGATACCGGCTTGCCGTCTTTCCAATCCGACGAATAGACAACCTTTTTAATACGCGGTAACAGTACCGTATCAAAATAGTCGCGGACCTCTATCAGAACATACTTACGTTTGCCGCCATCTTCGCGGTTCAGATTGATAACCGCGTGACCGGTAGTGCCAGAACCGGCGAAGTAATCAATAATTTGAGCATTCAGCTCACCTCCACCTGACGCACGAATACAATCCTCCACCAACGCGACGGACTTGGGAAAATCAAAAGGATTGTCCACAAAAAGGTTTTTGAGAATTTTAGCCCCATGGTTGGATGACGCATATTTGCTATCGCCCCACCATGTCTTTGGGGCGGAGGAAATATCCATACGCTGGATAAAATGGATGCTTATTTCCTGTTCACTCGAGACATTGCCATTTCTTTGTACGCGGTATTCAGCAGCCTCGCGGGATACCCGTTCCCAACCCCGTTCCCAGTTCTTTTCAACTCTCTTTCCCTCCTGCAATCTGACTGGCCACACAGCAACCTCATTTTTTTGGGGATCTTCCAGAATTTGATATTCTGTTCTTTCTTCATCCCATTCCATTTTGGGAATACGCAAAGCATCATCGTCGCTAACATAAATCGGATAATATAATTTTGGACGATCAGCACGCTTATCGTTGGTTCCTGTACGTATAAGATTACGCCACGCATAACGTCCATTCTCGTCAGAAAAAGGGTACCTCTGTTTTTCTTTTTCCGTTTTGATTAAAGGCCCCGGGGCGGTGTCCTCTCCACCATAAAACAAAGCGTATTCGTGTGTTGGTGACAATTTGCCACGAGATGTCCGGCCAATAGGGGTCGAACGAACCGGAGCAACCCCTATTTCTTTTTCAAACATATTCTGCATCAGTGAACGTGAGCGCCATGCTTCTTCGTCATCAATCGCACAACATAAAATCCCATTCTTGCTTATAAGTGTCTTGGCAAGCGACAAACGATTTTCCATCAGCGACAACCAGGAAGAATCCTTGTAATCGTTTTTGTACAAAATCGCAGAAGAATCAGTATTATAAGGCGGGTCTATATATACACAGTTCACCTGCCCGCGATACCTGGTCTGCAACAAGTTCAACCCTTGAAAATTCTCCCCATACACCAGCAAACCATCCAACTGCTCATCCAGCGGCACGGCATCCGATAAAGCCGCCAATAACCTGCCGGTAAAATCGCGGTCAAAATGGCGCGTATCCAGCACCAGATACGGATTGGTCTTGAGAAAATCAACGGTCAGAGCATTCGCGTAGCCCGTGTTGCCATTGGCAAGATCGCCTTCAATCTCGTCAATGGCAAATAGCTCCAGCCATTCATCGTGCTGCGCCTTATTCGCCGCAATCTCCGGGTAGAGGGTGCCCGGCACCCGGTCCAGCGTGATGCAATACTGCGTTTCCAGCACGAATTTCTTCTTGAGCCAAAGCTGTTTTTGAAAATCCTCGAGCTGCGCCAGGAAGGTGATGATCTTGTCCGCCACGAGCCGGACCGCCCGTGTGCGCGCCAACGCGCGTTGCAGCCGCAGGGTATCCCCCGCCGCGAGATCGTCCAGGTTCAGCACGTCTGTTTTCAGGTACAAGTCCAGTTCGCGACGTAGAAAGCCACCCAGGTCCTTATGAATGAAGTAATCGAAGCTGTTTTTTGCAGTGTACGCGGCCAGGTGTTTGTCCAGCACGGTGCGTTCGGGATTGTTTTCCGTGGGGGCGGCTACGGCCAGCAACACCTGCCAAGCAGGTTCCAAGCTGTTCAGAATTCGTTGCGCGGCCGCCTTGTCGATCAACTCCTGCTGCTTGTTACCGTTGCCTTTCCGGGTCTTCTTTTCATTCTCCGTAAGGGGCCGGTGCGCGAACCTGACGACAAGATCGCTATCGACGATTTCAATCGTTTCCTCGTCGCCACCTTCCGCCAGCAGGAAACGGCGTTGTTTATCGTTTGTTTCCTTGACGTTGTCCTTTTCGTTGTCGGCCCTCGCAATCTCAAACCGGACACGTCGCTTTTCGGAACCAGTACCGACGGTGAAGACATAAGAAGCGTAATTTTCAGTGGTCTTGATGTAATACTGGTCGGAGTTTGCCCAGTGTAATTTGACTTCTTCCCCGTCATACGGGATCAGGTAGCTTGACTGCCCGCCGCCGGAGTAACGGCGTAATGACATGAAGTCACCTTCGTCGTAGTAGCGGGCGAAGAAATTGGCAAGATGGTTATAAACGTCCGTTTCCGCCGTTACGTCAGCCCTGGCCTCGGTAAGCAGTTGTGACAACTCCGTGAATTTTTCCGTGTTTTCGAGATCAACTTTCAGATATCTGGCCCTTTTGCGGGCTTCTTCCAGTTCCTCTTCGAGTTCGGCCAGTGTCTCAGCGGCATTTCCCGCTAACACACTCTGTACCTGAGGAAGTAAGTCGTGATCAAGAAAATCCTCTATCTCCTTCGCCTTCAGGTTCATAATCCGGTACAGGCCGAAGTCCAAATCGCCACGGTCGAGTTGAAACATCGTCCGCAGGAGTTCTTTCAGGCGCTCGAATTTTTCCATTTACAGAGGTGAGATCAGGCTGTGGAATTAATAACGTCCATGACGGTCCGCTCAGTCTGTCTGGCTTCTTCCCATATCTCATCGACAGTCATATCGGTGAAGCCGCTGTTTTCAGCCGTAATCAAGCGCTGGCGTATTGCTTCAATCCCGCTTTCAATTTCACGGGCCTTATGCAAGGCATCGTTGATCACTTCGGTATGATAATATCCGGGATAGGCTAACCCGGTCCAGCGACCAGTTCGCGCGATCCGATGATGGCATCACGCAGCCCTTCCATCAGTCCTTCCTGGCGCGCCACGCGTTCCTGCAATTGACTCACGTCTTCGCGTAAGCGGTTTATTGCTTCCAGGTGTTTATTGAACCCGGTGTTCATCTCCGACCGGACAGCCCTGAATTCCGTACGGGTCTCCTCACGCAGGTCCAGCATCTCTGCTCTCAGGTTATGTTGGCTGTACAAGATGAGACCGGCCAGGCTTATGCCGACACCGATGATTGCGATCAAGTCTTTTGACATGACATGTCCTCCTTAAACAGTTGCATAATATCCGTTTCGTATCCGAACGGGTACTTTGAGAATATATAGACGCAAGACAGGAGTCAAGAACAGGATCAGAACAGCATCAAGATAATACTTCCAGCCCCCGCTCATCGATGATGTTCAATAGCTTAAGCGAGGCGCCGGCGGGTTTTTTCTGTCCGGTTTCCCATTTTTGCACGGTGGATGCACTGATATTCAAATAACGCGCGAATACCCCCTGGCTGGCCCGGGCTTTGGTCCGGATGCGCTTTATGTCCTGGGCGGAGTATTCCTTTATTCCAGGCAAACACAACGACTCGATTTCACGTAGCGTAGCCTTATCAAGCCCTCCGGCCCGGTGCAGACCTTGCGCGGTTTCATACATAACACTTTTCAGATCACTCATGACTCACCACCTCGACCAGTTCACCGGCAGCCACCATACGCTGCAAATCATCCGCCTTATATTCCAGCAGTTTTACTGCAAGAATTCGCAATATTTTCAATTCATCATCAGCAACGTTGGTTTGCTTGTTTTTTGCATTGCTATGTTACTAAGGCGATACCTTATTTGACAAGCCAAATGTCAAGACGTGTACCTGCACCCAAGCGTCACCTGGAGTAAATCCCGCCTGTATAATAGCCGCTTATGAAACACGGAAAGATCGTCGCAAGCGGGTTCAGGCCTGCATGGTGGCTGCCGGGCGGTGACCTGCAGACCCTGTGGCCTTATTTCTTTCGCCGCAAAACGCCTATCGGCCTGACCCGTGAGCGCCTTGAGTTGCCGGACGGGGATTTTGTCGACCTGTGCCTGACCGCAAATGCCGGCGCGCCGGTGGTGGCGCTCTTTCACGGGCTTGAAGGCTGTGTCGACTCCCATTACGTGAAGCCGTTGCTGGCGGCTGTTGAAAGGCGCGGCTGGCATGGCGTATTCATGCATTTCCGCGGTTGCAGCGGCGAGCATAACCGTCTGCCGCGCAGTTACCATTCCGGAGACACCGGCGACATCGGCTTCCTGGTAGAACACCTGCGCCGGCGCTATCCCGGCGTCCCTGTCGCGGCAGCGGGTTATTCACTGGGCGGCAATGCCCTGCTGAAGTACCTGGGAGAGGCGGACCGTACCGGACAGGTACGGGCCGCGGCTGCCGTCTCCGTACCCTTTGTCCTGGCGGAAGGGGCCAAACGGCTCCGCACAGGCTTCTCCAGGGTATACCAGCGCCGCCTGCTCAACCTGCTGAAACGGAAGATCGCCGGAAAGTTCAGTTCGATTGATTGCCCGATTGACCTCGCCGGGCTCCGGCGACTCAATGATTTTGTCAGCTTCGACGACAAGGTGACTGCGCCGCTGCACGGCTTTGCCGGGGGGGACGATTATTACACGCGCAGCAGTTCCCGGCAGTTTCTCAAATCCATCAATGTTCCTGCGCTGCTGGTTCACGCCCGGGACGACCCGTTCATGACCACTGGCGTCATCCCGGCGGAAGATGAACTGTCCGAACACGTGCAACTGGAACTGGCCGGTAGCGGCGGGCATATCGGGTTTGTCAGCGGCAGGACGCCGGGGTATGCTGTGTACTGGCTGGAACAGCGGATAATTGGATTTTTTGACGGGTACTTATAAAGAGTCGCCCGCAGGGCGACACGGTATTTCACTGGATTCCCGCCTGCGCGGGAATGACGAATGGTAATGAATTTGCAATTAATTACTGAGCGCCATTTTTTTCTGTTTGCAGCCTTGGTTTGCATGGTATTGCTGGGCTTCGGCTATTACCTGCAATTCGTCCGGGGCCTTGATCCCTGCCCGTTGTGCATATTGCAACGGGTTGCATACCTGGGAGTCGGGGTCGTTTGCCTGGCGGGGTTCCTGCACGGCGCGGCAAGCCGCATATACAGCGCACTGGCGCTGGTCTGCGCGCTCGCAGGCGCCGGCATTGCCGCACGGCAGGTCTGGTTGCAGCACCTGCCGCCGGACCGGGTGCCCGAATGCGGGCCGGGGCTGGATTTCATCCTGCAGGCATTCCCCCTGTTCGATGCGTTGAAGCTGATCTTCACCGGTTCCGGGGAATGCGCTGAAACGGTATGGACTTTCCTGTCCCTGAGCATCGCCGAGTGGAGCCTGTTCTGGTTTGCCGCGTTTTCAGTGATTTTTGTGTATCAAACTTTATTTGTCATTCCGGCGAAGGCCGGAATCCAGTGAAATAACGGGTCGCCCCTTGGGCGACACAGTATCCCACTGGATGCCGGAACAAGTCCGGCATGACGCCAGGGTTACCGGCGGAAGCCGCCGCGCTGCATATTGCCGCCACCAAGGCCGCGCATCATGTTCTCCATGCCGCCTTTTTTACTCAGTTTTTTCATCATCTTCTGCATCCGGCCGAATTGTTTCAGCAGGCGGTTGATATCCTGTATCTGCGTGCCCGAACCGGAGGCGATGCGTCTCTTCCTGGAACCGTTGACGACGGCAGGAAAGCGCCGTTCTCCGGGCGTCATGGAGTTGATGATCGCCTCGAATTTGACCAGCTCACGTTCCTGGCCGGACAGCCCGGCCGGCATTTGCTGCATCCCCGGCATCTTGTCCAGCAGGCCACTCAATCCTCCCATATTCTGCATCTGCCGCAACTGGTCGCGGAAATCATCCAGGTCAAAGCCTTTCCCCTTTTTCAGCTTCCTGGCGATCTTCTGCGCCTTTTCCTGGTCCGTCTTCTCCTCCACTTCCTCGATCAGGCTGAGCATATCGCCCATGCCCAGTATCCGGGATGCGATCCTGTCGGGGTAAAACGGGGAAAGTTCCGAAGTTTTCTCACCGGTGCCGAGGAACAGGATGGGCTTGCCGGTGACGTGCCGGACCGAGAGCGCCGCCCCGCCACGGGCGTCACCGTCCACCTTGGTCAACACCACCCCGGTCAGGTGCAGGGTATCGTTGAACGCGCGGGCCGCTTTGACCGCGTCCTGGCCCATCATGCTGTCCACCAGGAACAAGGTATCGGACGGAGTAAGCGCGCGATGAATATGCCGGATCTCCGCCATCATATCCTCATCGATGTGCAATCTGCCTGCCGTATCGACGATGAGCACGTCGGCAAAACGGGTCCTGGCGTGTTTCAGCGCCGCCTCGGCAATAGCCACGGGTTGCCGGCCCTCCCCGGCGCTGAAATATTTAAGCCGGTTTTCCCCGGCCAGCACCTGCAACTGTTCCAGGGCCGCCGGACGGTAGATATCGCAACTGGTCACCACTACGGATTTGCCGTGCTTCTCCCGGCACCATTTGCCCAGCTTCGCAACCGTGGTGGTCTTGCCTGAGCCCTGCAAGCCGGCCATCAGGATGACCGCCGGCGGCGGGACACTCAAATTCAGAGACGCCTGGCCGTCTCCCATCAGGTGAACGAGTTCATCCTGTACGATCTTCACCAGCGCCTGGCCCGGATTGAGGCTGCTTGACACCTCCTTCCCGAGCGCCTCAGCTTCAACCTGTTCGATGAACGCCTTCACCACCGGCAATGCCACGTCCGCTTCGAGCAATGCCATACGCACGTCCCGCATGGTGGATGCGATATTGTCTTCCGTCAGGCGCGCATGGCACCGCAACTGTTGAACGATACGGCTGAAGCGCCCGCTTAAATTTTCAAACATGCCATCCCCTGTTTTTTTATCCGCAGATGACGCAGATTTACGCAGATTATTTTTTTGATTCTGATAACAACCGCCATTGATGCAATGATATCAGTACAGTTTTTATGCAAATTAAATTATCATCTGCGTTAATCTGCGTCATCTGCGGATGAATCTTACATGGTAACCAGTACTCTCATCAGCGCCGCCGTAATTTTACTCTATTTGCTGACCGCGGGCTGGCTGGGTATCAGGATTTTTCGGCTGCGCCTGACGGCGGAAGCCTTCAGCCACACGATTGCCGCTCTTGCCGGGCTTGCCCTGTCGGGACACGGCCTGGTCCTGTATCGCGAAATCCTGGTTGAGGCAGGTTTCAACCTGGGGTTTTTCCATGCCCTGTCCCTGGTATGCTGGGTCATCGCATTGCTCGCCGTCCTCATCGGTTTATACAGGGCCATGAGCAACCTGGTGGTCATCTTCTTCCCGGTCGCTGCGCTGGCGCTGCTGCTGGAGAGTATTCTGCCCGGCACAAGCATCATACCCGGAGGCATCGCCGCCGGGCTGAAAATGCACATCATACTGTCTGTTGCCGCTTACAGCCTGCTCACGGTAGGCGCGCTGCAATCACTGGTCCTGGCGTTCGAGGAAACCAGGCTGCGTAACAGGGAACCCGTCAAAATTCTGAATATCCTGCCCCCCATGCAAATACTGGAGGAACTGCTGGTACAGACCCTGACCATCGGTTTTTTCCTGCTCAGCCTGAGCCTGGCGACGGGCCTGATGTTCATGCACGACATGCTGGGGCAGCATCTCTCCCACAAGGTGGTGTTATCCGTCCTGGCCTGGATTATCTTCGCCGTCGTGCTCTGGGGCAGATGGTCCCGCGGCTGGCGCGGCCGCAAGCTGATTCACTGGACCCTGGGCGGTTTCGCTTCCCTGTTGCTGGCTTATTTCGGATCCAAGCTGGTGCTGGAACTCATCCTGCATCAGGTCTGAGACACTCTTTCCATTTCAAACCGAGGCCATACCTATGGATGATGTTTCCATACTCCTGTTGTCAGGCATTCTGATTGTGCTGATCGCCGTAGCCGCATTCTTTTCCGGTTCCGAAACCAGCATGATGGCGGTCAACCGCTACCGCCTGCGCCACCTCGCCAAAGACGGCCACAGGGGCGCCATGAATACCGCCGACCTGCTGGAACGGCCGGACCGCCTGCTGGGTCTGATACTGTTCTGTAATAACATCGTCAACTTCTACGTCGCCGCCCTGGGCGTGGTCATTGCGGTCAGGTTGATGGGCGATATCGGTTATGCGCTGGGGCCGGTGATACTTACCTTTATTTTTCTGGTATTGGCCGAAGCCGCACCAAAAACCATGGCCGCGTATCACCCGGAACGGTTCGCGTTTCCTGCGTCCTATATCCTCAGACCGCTGTCAGTCATCTGCCAGCCTTTCGTCTGGACAATCAGCCGGCTTTCCAATAATTTCCTGGCATTGCTGCGTTTCAAACTGGATGAGGGACACCAGACCAGCCTGTCGCGGGAAGAGTTGAAGACCGCGCTGTCGGAAGCCGGCAAGATGCTCCCTTCCAGGCACTTGAAAATGCTGCATGGCATCCTCGACCTGGAACAGGTCACGGTGGAAGACATCATGGTGCCGCGTAACGAAATCATCGGGATCGATCTCACCGATGACCTGTCCGAGATCGTGAATTACATTAGCCAGAGTTCCCACACCCGCCTTCCGCTGTACCGGGACAGCCTGGATGAGATTATCGGTGTCGTCCACGTGCGGCGCGCCATGCGCCTGTTGAAAGATCCTCATGATATTACCCGGGAAGACCTGGAACAGGTTGCCGAAGAACCCCATTTCGTCCCGCTCAGCGCCTCCCTGAACACGCAGTTGCTGAATTTTCAACGGGCGAAAAAACGCCTGGGCTTCGTCGTCGACGAATACGGGACCATACAAGGCCTGGCTACGATGGAGGACATCCTCGAAGAGGTTGTCGGCGAATTCACGACGGATCTCCAGACCCACAGCCCCGACATCGTCGCACAGGAAGACGGCTCCTTCATTATCGACGGCAGCGCAACCATGCGGGACATAAACCGTGAACTGGGTTGGGAATTACCTGCCGGCGGGCCGAAAACCCTGAACGGTCTGGTGCTCGAGCGTCTTGAGACCATGCCGGAACCCGGCATGACTCTCAAGCTAGGCAGCTACACCCTCGAGATTGCCCAGGTCACGGACAACGCGGTGAAATCGGTCCGGGTAAAGTTGTTGAAGCAGGAAGACTGGGTCAGCCCGCCGCGCCGGCCTTGACCCGCACCGTCACGATATCCGCATCGCTGTACTGCTGGTGGCGCACCGACGAGGCAAAGTGCCTCAGCAACCGCAGTGAAATCTCGTGCTCGACCGCATCCTCGGAGGCCTGTCTCCCCAGCAGGGCGATACGATCCTCGATGTTGCCCGTATCCGCCGCCGCTATAAATTCCAGTTCCGCCGCGCCGCCGTCTTCCCGCGCCACCAGCAGCAGGCGGCGCTTTTTATCCGTCCCGCCGTCATCATCCAACTGTGACAATATCAGCATGGTCTCTTCGGCAACCAGGCACAGGCGGTCAAACGCCTCCGTACTCCACTCCCTGGCCGTGGCAAACCCGTTCAGGAACTCCTTGACCTTGTCCAGGGCGCTCATGTCCAGCTCCGTTTCCATGCGCCGCCGGCGCGGGCCTGTCATGTTGATGAAAACCGTCAGCAGGATCGCCGTGAGTCCGCCCGCAGTCATGCCGTTTCCAAGCAGGTCCCTTAACCAGTCATTCAGGTACTCGTTGAAAAACAGGTCATTCTGGAAACCTGCGCCGACCCAGAACGACACACCCACCAGGACAGCCTTGCGATAATCGATGCCGTCCTGTATGACGACCTGCATTCCCAGCACGAACAGGACCCCCATGATCACCAGGATATACGCGCCGATCACCGGGTCCGGTATTGCCAGAAACAGGCTGATCAGCTTGGGCAGGAACGCCATGATCAAAAACAGTACGCCGACACAGGCCCCGGCCCGGCGTGCCGCAACCCCGGTGATTTCCGCGAGCGCGATACTGGAGGAATAGGTGGTATTGGGCACGGTGCCGGCAAGCCCCGATAACAGGTTGCCCACTCCATCGGCAGCGACCGCCCCCTGCACCGTGCGGAAATCGGTGGCGCGCGGCTCGCGCCACGCCACTTTCTGGATAGCGACCGCATCGCCGATGGTCTCAATGGCGCCCACCAGGGTCACAAATATGAAAGCCGGCAACAGCGTCCAGAAAACAATGCCGAACTCCAGGTCGAAGCCCGGCCAGCTACCCGTGTCCGGGAGCCCGATCCAGGAGGCCTCAAGTACCCGGTTGACGTCGTAGAGACCGAAACCCGCAGCGACAAAACAGCCTATGACTACCCCGAGCATCGGCGCCCAGAGGCGCAATACCCCTCTTGCGCAAAAAATCAGCACCAGGGTAGCGGCGAAAGTCGCGATGGCGCAGGCGGGAGCGGCCGCAGCCGGTGTGCCTGCAGGCACCTGGGTCAGCATATCAAAGGCAATCGGCATGATGGTGACGGAGATCAGCATAATGACCGTGCCGGCTACTGCCGGTGTGATAAGGCGCCGGAACAGGGCAAGATGCTCTGAGAGAGCGAACTGAAACAGTGATGAGATAATGACCAGGGTCGCGAGCATCGCCGGGCCGCCTTCCGCCAGGGCAGTGACGGAGACCGCAATAAATGCGCCGGACGTGCCCATGAGCAGGGGATAGCCCGAGCCGATACGCCCAACCCGGACGGCCTGTATCACCGTGGTGAACCCGCTGACCGCAAGGGCGGCAAAGACGGCCCATGCCAGGTAAATTTCACTCTCGCCTGCCGCGCGCACGATGATGGCGGGAGTCAGTACGATGCCGCCTACGATGAGGGCCGCGTACTGGAAACCGAGACCGAGGGTCAGGCTGGGTGAGAGACGTTCATCAGGTTCGTAGCGAACATTCTGGTTGACCTGGGTGGCTTCGGTTTGCATTTTTAAAATTCCTTATTTGTTTGTTATGTGGGAGAATGCCGGTGCTGCCGTGACAAGGGAGTCAGTCTAGCATCATGCGATCAATCTGACCAATCGTACAAATCGATGAACAAGACCCAAATCACGCTACTGGTAACGGTCATCATACTGGTGGCCCTGTTTTTTATCTTTGACCTGGGCCGTTACTTCAACCTGGAATTCCTGAAGGAACAACAGGCCGTGATGGATGCCTTTTATGAACGTGAACCGTTGACGACGACCGTCTCCTACTTTCTCCTGTATGTCATTATTACCGGACTGTCCCTGCCGGGAGCAGCCATCCTTACCCTGGCCGCCGGCGCCATTTTCGGCCTGCTCTGGGGAACCATCGTCGTCTCATTTGCCTCTACCATAGGGGCAACACTTGCATTCCTGGTCTCCCGCTACCTGTTCAGGGAAGCCATCCAGGGGCGTTTTGCCGACAAGTTGACTGCGATCAACAGGGGGATGGACGAGGAAGGCGCATTTTACCTGTTCACCCTGCGCCTGGTGCCCATATTCCCGTTCTTCATCATAAACCTCGTCATGGGGCTGACCACTATCAGGGTACTGACCTTCTTTCTCGTAAGCCAGGTCGGGATGCTGGCAGGGACCATCGTATATGTGAATGCCGGTACCCAGATCGCAAAAGTCGAGCAACTAAAGGATATCGCATCACCGGAGTTGATATTGTCTTTTGTACTGCTGGGCATCTTCCCGCTGCTGGCGAAAAAGACGGTGGATTACCTGAAGAGACGCAAAATCCACAGATGACGCACCCCTTCACCATTCCCGCGCAAGCGGGAATCCAGTAGACAAACAGTCGCCTTACAGGCGACACTTTACCACCAGGATCTGCAGACATGAGTGAATATGATTATGACCTGTTTGTCATCGGCGCCGGGTCCGGCGGCGTGCGCGCGGCGCGCATGTCCGGAGGGTTCGGCGCGAAGGTCGCGATAGCTGAGGACCGTTACCTGGGCGGCACCTGCGTCAACGTCGGCTGCATCCCGAAAAAGCTGTTCGTGTATGCCGCGCATTATGCCGAAGACTTTCATGATGCCGCGGGTTATGGCTGGCAGGTTTCCGAACCGCTCTTTGACTGGAATGTTCTCCTGAATAATAAAAATATTGAAATTAAAAGATTAAACGGTATTTATGAGAATTTACTTAAACGTAATAATGTAGTCCTGTACAATGGCAGGGCCGTGCTCACGGGGCCGAATACGATTCGGGTCAATGATGGGGACATCAACGCCCGACGCATCCTGGTGGCCACGGGCGGTTGGCCCCATATCCCGGACATACCCGGCAGGGAGCACGTTATCTCATCCAACGAGGCCTTTTTTCTCGATACCCTGCCGGCCAGCGTCGTTATCGTTGGTGGTGGTTATATCGCCGTCGAATTCGCCGGTATATTCCACGGACTCGGCGTGGATACCACCCTGGTCTACCGCGGCGATCTTTTTCTCAGGGGATTTGACGGAGAGATGCGGGAGTTTCTCGCCGAGCAAATGCACCTGAAAGGGATAAAACTGCTGTTCAATAGCCGCATCGACAGCATAGAACAACAAAACGGCCGCTACCTGGTCAACACGGTCGGCACAGAAACAATAACGGCAGACCTGGTCATGTACGCCACCGGACGACGGCCCAACACAGACAACCTGGGCCTGGAGACGGCTGGAGTAGAGCTCAACGAGAAAGGGGCTATCAGGGTCGATGACGAGTACCGCAGTTCCGTCCCCTCCATCTACGCCATCGGCGACGTGACCGACCGCATGCACCTGACGCCCGTCGCCACCGCGGAGGGTACGGCGCTGGCGAATAATCTGTTCAACAACCAGTCACGGCGCGTGGATTACCGCGATGTACCCACCTGCATCTTCAGCCAGCCCAACCTGGGCACGGTCGGCCTGACCGAGCAACAGGCCCGGCAGGAATATGCAAACGTTGAGATTTACAAGTCCCGATTTACCAGCCTGAAACACACCCTGACCGGCAGCAGCGAGAAGACGCTTATGAAAATCATCGTGGATAAAGACACCGACAAGGTCCTGGGTGTGCACATGGTCGGCCCCGACGCCGGCGAAATCATCCAGGGCATAGGCATCGCCCTCAAGGCCGGGGCGACCAAGGCAACATTCGACGCCACCATCGGCATCCATCCCACCGCAGCCGAAGAATTCGTTACGATGCGGGAACCGGTGGAATGATTAATCCGCAGATGACGCAGATTACCGCAGATGAAAAGTGTATATTTTGTACACCTCTTTAACTGTCATCAGAGGTTTAATGATATGTGCCGAGATGAAATTATTGAAAAATATTGTAAAAACAGAGACTTATGCTGACAGCCATAATCATGACCTTACAAAAATAGACGATGATTTAATGGCGCGTCAAAAAAATCCGGGAGAATCGTAGTGGACTGGCGGACAATGCCTGACAACGGTAGTATTACGGAAGAAGTTGAAACTCCGTTCTAGCGAAGCTTCGCCTCATACCGACGAGACATGAAAAGGGCTCCGGCTGACGTCCGAAGTCGGGTAGACTGCGGTGGTCACCGCGCAGGCGGTAGGTAGGGCTGCTGCCCTGATGGCAACCGGAGCTGAGAGTATGATAACGCAAACCGTAGGACATCTGCTACAAGAGCACGTGACACTGGATCTCGAGTGCATTGACCGGTTGTATCTCAATGCCTATCAACCCCGGTTGCAGACCGGGGGCGGGGTGGTGTCTTTTTTCAAGCAGCACCGGGGTGCGCAGGTGGCGTCCACGACCCTGATGGCGCCGATGTCGCGGGCGTTTGTCAAGCATATCCGTGCGTTTGCCCGGGACGAGGGCGTGGCGCTGGAGCGGTTTGAGAGAGGGGTGCGCAAGGATGACGTGACGCAGGGTTACCTGGCGTCGTTTCAAGGGACGGAAGGCGTGCTCTACATCGGCGTGGCGCAGGAGAAGTGCGCCAGCTTCCGGGTCGAGAAGCGCATCAACCCGGCGAGCGGCCAGCCGTTTCCCTGGTTGGCGCGCACGACGGTGCGGTGCAACCAGTACTACTTCTACCTGGTGGATGATGACTTCGGCCCCCTGTTCATCAAGTTCTCCGGCTACTTCCCCTATACCGCGCGGGTGTGTCTGAACGGTCACGAGTATCTCAAGCGGCAGTTGGCCCGGCGCGGCGTGGATTATGAGGCCCTGGATAACGGGCTGCTGTCCTGTGTGCGGCCCGACTTGGCGCAGCAGTTGGCCGACGGCCTGGATGAGTGGCGCATTGAGGGCGTGGTGCGCAAGTGGCTGGCGCGCCTGCCGTCCCCGTTCACGGCGGCCGACCGGGCGGCGGGTTTCAACTATGAACTGTCTGTTCTGCAGGCGGAATTTGCCCGCACCCAGGTGTTCGACCGGCCGCTGGCGGGGCGCTGTTTCTTTGAGGAGGTGATCCGGGAGAACCTGGACCTGGGCCGCCCCAGCCAGGTGAGTTTGATCTTCAACCGGCGGGTGACCCGGCGCACGCCGGGCACGTTCCGCACCCGCGTGGTGACCACCGGGGTCACCCCGGCGCTGCATGTCAGCTACCAGGACTCGAAGATCAAGCAGTACTTCAAGGAAGACCGTGCGCTGCGCACGGAGACCACGGTCAACAATACCCGCAACTTCGGCATCGGCAAGAAACTGGCGAACCTTCCCGCCCTGCGGGAAGTCGGCTTCACTGCCAACCGACGGTTACTGCACGTCGAAACCTTGAGCCAGGATTGCCGCGTGGGGGCGCAGGTGTTTGACCGGGTCACGACCCGGCGCACGGTGGCCGGACAGACCGCCGCGGCACTGAAGTTCGGCGACCCGCGGGTGATGGCGCTGTGCCAGGCCCTGGTGTTGTTCGCCCTGCTGCCCCAGGGCTTCCGTCATGCCGGCTTGCGCGAGCACGTGGCCCAACTCCTGGGCACAACCCCGGCACAGTACCGCACCGGGCAGATGACCTATGACCTGCGCCGCTTGCGACTGCATGGCCTGATTGAACGGCTGCCGTCGAGCCGCCGCTACCGGGTGACGAGCGCCGGGCTGCGTATCGCGCTGTTCTTTACCAAGGTGCACAGCCGCCTCTTACGTGGCGGCTTGTCGCAGGTGTTCGACCCGACCGACGCCAGCGCCAGCCGACCCTTGAACCTCGCCCTCAATCGGGTGGAGAAACTCATTGACGGACAGATTCAATGCGCGAAAATCGCCGCCTGAAAACTTGACCTTTTTGTCCATCATATTGTGAAACAAGGATCGCTAGTACCTTTTCAATTTAATTCTGACCGGTTAACTTGTCATAGGCCCGGTGCAGCTTAGTCCTGGCTTTATCGACATCAAACATCCAGT
>JAPPLI010000057.1 GCA_028819495.1 Gammaproteobacteria bacterium
GAGACCGGGGCGGAATCTCTCTACTTCAGGCTCATTCCACTATTGGAAAATACTGGCGGGGGGCCGGGTGACGGGTTGGAGGGCACAAATAAAACAGGGGCTGATTTAAACGGGTTGCCCCGTCCAAACGCCCCTGTGATCGTTTACTTCCGTGAAATCAGGACACTGGATTTGCGGGTGTCCTGTATTTAATTGTATCCCCGGAATTCCCCGAATTCCCCGGCTGGGGGGAGATCAATCCGCGCCGTAGTCCTCGGGGGGTTCCGCCACGGCTGCAGTTTGGGGTGGGTCCACCCGGACCCGGAAGTAGGTTTCCACAGTGGCTTTGAGGGAGGCAACTTCGATTTTCACTTCCGTAATCTCATCACTGTGCTTCTGGCCCTGCTCCGTGATCTTCTTATGAAGCTCCTTAATCTCTTTGCCCTGCCCTTTCATATCCTGCCGCAGCCAGGCGAACAGGCCCATGATAAGCACGGCCAGGCTCGCGCCGACGGAGATAATACCGATGAGTTCCGGAGACATGTCAGACATGCTTCAAGTATGATGCATGAGTGGGAACTGTCAACGGATTTTTGCCCGGTTTTGTGAGTTTTCTCACAAAACTGCAAAGGTTTTTCTTGGTGTCTATCTCATCCTCTACCCATTCCCGTTTTCGCGGGAGTGGTTCGGGGCGTGGGTCAAGTACTGGTGGGGACAGACCTCAGGTCTGTCCCCGGGAATGGGGGGGGCACAAATAAAACAGGGGCTGATTTAAACGGGTTGCCCCGTCTAAACGCCCCTGCGATCGTTTACTTCCGTGAAATCAGGAAGATTGGTTTTAACTCAACTAATCAGAGGATGAATATACCGTCCGTATCGCCGGCATCGGTAAAATCACCATCTCCGTTTGCATCGATTGCGACACTCAGATCATCAATTTTTCCATCAGCATCAAGAGCGCTGTTTGTATCCAAGACAGTCAAATCGGCGTTAGCGGCAAGCTCAATTGTCCCACCGCCTACGCTACGCAAATCGATTTGGACACGACTGCTTCGCAGGCTTATGAGACCTTCCAGAGTATCTGCGTCAAGATCAAAAGCTGAGAGGTCAATCTTCTCAGTAGGAGTAGCAGCAGCAGCGATTGCATCAAGAATAACATCGTCTCCATGCCCGGGGGCGAATACGAAAGTATCATCACCGCCGCCACCGGTCAGGTCATCATCACCGGCGCCGCCATCCAGCGTGTCATTACCGCCATCGCCATCCAGGGTATCACGGCCGGCGCCACCATACAGCATGTCACCCGCGCCAGTTATACCTTCGTCGCCGCCAGTCAACTGGTCGTTACCGCCGCCGCCCTTGAGGACGTTGGGGTTCGCGTCGCCGCCCAATATGTCATTATGGTCGGAACCGGTCAGGTTCTCGATGCTCGCCAGCCTGTCGCCGAAAGCGCCGTTGGTTGCAGCAGTTCCAACATTGGTTGCAGCATCACCAGCACCACCGACACCAACAGGAAGTTGAGTTAACGCCGGATCCGTACCAACAGGCAGGCCGACGAACACAATTGGAGAAGTTGCATCCGCCTGTGTGGCAACTGCTGTCGTATGATGAACAGTATTACCCAAGTCAACGACCACCCCGGTCTCCGAAGCCTCATAAGACATGGTATCAGCCCCTGCATCACCGTGGACTATGTCGAAGGTATCTTCGTCGGCAGCGGCTATGATGGTATCACCATGCAGGGAACCCCAGATCAACTCGATACCGATGAGCCTATCACCCATGGCCTCGCCGCCGGTGCCCGTGTTGTTAGACAGATCCACCTCGACGCCTGCCTCTGCCATCCTGTAGACAGCCCAGTCTATGGTAGCCTGGACCATACCTGTTTCATCGGCTTCATCCACTTCGGTATCGCCATCATTATCTCTACCGTCATTAGCAGCATCGACCATGTTGTCCCTTTCACCCCTCATCTCTCCACCATCCAACCTGTCTGCGCCGGGACCGCCAACCAGATGATCCGGACCGGCATCGCCTTTGATGGAGTCATCGCCTTTCTGGCCCATCAACACGTCCATGGCTCCGCCGCCACTGATGGTGTCGTCGCCGTCACCACCCATGATGGTATTCGTCCTGTGGTCGCCGGTCAGTCGGTCATTGTGCATTGAACCGGTGAGGTTCTCGAAAGTGGAGACATCGAGCGCATCGGTTTCAGGGTCATTATCATGATCGAGCATTTCTGCATCATCGCCCCGCTGCACCGCTACCTCATCACCCTCGGCATCGCCGCCGGAGAAGGAGTTGGCTGCCAGGTTTGCCGATACACCGGCCATCGAACCTGCATAAGACAGGGTATCGCCAGCTCGGAGAACCTGCGTCTGGCCTGCAGCTCTTCCATTGTCGCCGTCCAGTTCGTCGGCGCCTGCGCCGCCTTCGATGGTGTCTCCGCCATCCCCGCCGGTAATATCGTCATCACCCGCAAGTCCGGTAAGCTTGTTTGCGAGGCCATCACCTACGAGTATGTCATCGTGGGCAGAACCGATCACGTTTTCGAAACCGGCAATGGTATCTCCCTGGGCGTGTCCGCCGGAAGCGACGTCAGTTGTCCCTGAAAGGTCAACGTTGACGCGCCTGTCCGAAGTCCTGTATGACACGGTATCATCAGGATCAGCGTCGGTGCCTATGGTGTCATCTGCACCGCCAGTGAGGTTATCCGCACCGTCACCACCTTCAATAACATTGGGCTCGTCACTATCGCCGCCCAAGAAGTCGTTTTCCGAGGTGCCGATCAGGTTTTCGACGTTAGTCGCGTTAGTTTCAAGGGTCCACCTGGTGGTGGCACTCCCGACTGCTTTCTCCAACCTTGCAAATGAGACAGTATCGACAGCCTTGGGATCGCTAACTGCTTCAGTGCTCTCGTCAGGAGTCGTATCAGGGTCATTCTCAGGAGCAGTATTGGCAGGATCATCAGCATCAAACGCGGGGAGCCAGCCGTCAATAGAATCGTCAGAATTGGCATAGATCATGTCGCTGCCGGCGCCGCCATAATAGGTGTCAACCCCGGCAGTGTCACCTTCTTTACCGCCATTCAGCATGTCATCGCCGGCGCCGCCGTGCAGGGTGTCACTACCCCAGCCACCGAATAACATGTCGTCACCTTTACCGCCATGCAGCGTATCATCGCCACCGCCGGGGCCGCCGTAAAGCTTGTCATCGCCGCCACCGCCGTCGATCATGTTACCCCTGCTGTCGCCAGACAATATGTCGGCCATGCCGGAACCGGTAAGGTTCACGATATCGGGAACGGTTTCCTCAAACTCCAGCATCTCCCCGTCTTCGTCCGGAAGCTCATAGGTGACGGTTGTCATGTCGCCCCAGCTATCGCCCTCGGCATCGCCGCCCATAAGCTGCGAAGCATGCAGGCGCACCGTGACGCCCATCATGGAGCCGGCAAATGATGCGCGGTCATCATCTTCACCACCGGTCAATACGTCCGCGCCGGGACCGCCTACCAAGGTGTCCATTCCGTCGCCGCCGTCCAGTTCGTCATCCCCCATGCCGCCGCTCAGGGTGTCGTCACCCTTGTCGCCGTACAGGTTATCCATGCCGTCCAAGCCCCAGATCATGTTGTCTGCCCTGCTGCCGGAGAGCATGTCGTCGTGCATGGAACCGCGCACGTTCTCGATGTCGGAAGCGAGTTCATCGCCCTCGGCGTCGCCGCCGCTTGCGGTGCCTGCGCGCAGGTTGATGGTAACACCCATCGGTGAATATTCGTAGGAGATGGTGTCCATATCGGCGCCGCCCTTAATCATGTCGGCGCCGGGGCCGCCGGTTATCAGGTCGTTGCCACTACCGCCGTCAATCTCGTCGTCGCCGCCCATGGCGTCGATCGTGTCGTCTCCACCTCCGCCGGCAATCGACTCCGCACCGTCCGTGCCGTTGATCTTCTCATTGGCATCGGTGCCTTCGATATCTGCAGGCAAGTCCAGGGCCACGACCGAAATGGTGTAGGTACCTGAATTGTCGGAACCCGGGATCCTGTTGTAGCTGCTGGCATCGATGTAGTAGGTGCCGTCCTCTTCCGGGCTGAACATCAGGCGTGAATTGAGGTTCGCAGGATTGTCCGGGCTGCCTACAGAGTTGATATCGTCATTGTTGGCAATCATGCCGCCCTTGGAATCGCGCAGCACCAGGACGGTGTCTTCTGCCATAGCATCACCCATGCCACGGCCGGAAAGGCTGATTCTATAGGTCGTCCCCGCTTCCAGTTCGATCGCGACCCAGTCTGAGTCCATCGAGCCGTCAAGGTTGCCTTCAAACGTATCTCCGACAGCCATCATGTATGAAGTCTCGATGCTCGCAGCCGCATCTTGCATCATCATCTCTCTTACAGTTGCCATAACTTTATTCTCCTGTTATCGGTAGAAGTAAACTGATTCCTTTCTATGGTGTTTCTTTTCTGTTATTACGCGTTAAGGCGCATAACGGCGCATTCCCGCACAACAAATCCAGGACACCCACAAATCCACCCCTTCCGCAACAGGAAAATTTGTAGTTTGTGTTACAATACTTTCGGAGTGATAATCCCCCAGTGTTTACTGGAAAAAAACCCGTCCTCCTCGGGGGACGGGTTTTTTATTGCCGGTATGACGGGGCCGGACGCCTGGTCAGGTTTTATCGTATGGGCATAAAGTAACAATCAGCCGCACTCCAAGGTTGCAATCAGCCGTACTTTAACGGGCAATTCGGGACATCCATATATTTTTTACACAAAGGTAAAAAATAACACCGAAAAGCCGCGATACCGTATAATATTACATTTCAGTAAAAAAAGGATTGATTCACCGCGTATTCCGATGTATATTACACATCGGTAAAAAATACGGTACGGAACAATGAACGCCCCGGAAAACACAAAACAGCCCAGGCCGCCTTATGGGCAAGTGCGCAC
Organism: Gammaproteobacteria bacterium; assembly: GCA_028819495.1. Lineage (GTDB taxonomy): Bacteria > Pseudomonadota > Gammaproteobacteria > Eutrophobiales > Eutrophobiaceae > JAAXHV01. The sequence goes on from JAPPLI010000057.1 coordinate 4,931, forward strand.
TACCGAAGCTCTGGGGTCCTTGGCCAGGCAGGAAAGAAAACGGCAGGGCCTGACACTGGAGCAATTATACGGTTTATCGGGTTTGTCGACCCGGTTCCTGTCGCAGTTCGAGCGGGGCAAACCCAATGCTTCGCTGTGCCGCGTCATGGACGCGCTGCAGATACTGGGACTGGAGATGGTCGTATTGCCGCGGGGTGAGGCGGCGCAACTCCTGGAGACCCTGCGCGTTCGCAACAGGGAAGCCGGATAAGTGGCCGGCAGGACAGGCGCCGTCTGGTTCGGCGACCGGCTTGTGGGACACCTGCGCGAGGATGAAGGCAGGAACATACTCTTCGCCTATGACCCGGGCTGGCTGGACGGGACGGGATTTCCGATCTCCATCAGCTTGCCGTTATCAATCCATGATGAAGAGGTGAATGCGCACGCCTGGTTTACCGGCCTGTTGCCAGAGGGTGATGCGCTCTTGCTGGCGTGCCGGATGAACGGCGTCAGGCAATCGGACCCGATGGGACTGCTGCTGGCCTGCGGGGCCGACTGTGCGGGCGCGCTGAGCATTCTGCCGTCGGAAGAATATACGCCGGCAACGGCAGAGGCGCCGCGGGAACTGTCGGTCGGTGAACTCGCCAGCCTGGTCAACTCCTCAGGGAAAGACATGCCGGCATTTCCCGACGGCGGTGTGCGTTTCTCCCTGTCCGGCGCGCAACAGAAACTGGCCGTCGTCCATGACGGCGGGACATACTCCTTATCCACGCGCGCCAACCCGTCCAGCCATATCCTGAAATTCGAGACGGCGCCGGGGGTTTGTTTTGCCGAAAGCATCACCCACGCCATTGCCGGGGAAACAGGACTGCCGGTGGTGGAGACGCAGTTCCTGCAAACCGGGGACGGGGACGGCCAACCCCCCTGGCTGCGGATCACCCGTTATGATCGGGTACGGGACCGGGATGGCGCCCTGGTCCGGGTGCACCAGGAGGATACGGCCCAGGCGCTCAGGTTGTATCCCTTTGAAAAATACCAGTCCGATCAATCCGGTTACGGGCCGTCCATCAGCGCCATCGCCCGGCTGTTGCAGGCCCACGCGGCACAACCTGCCGTTGCGCTGTCAACATTGCTGGACTGGCAGATATTGAATTGCCTGCTGGGCAACTGGGACGGCCATGCCAAGAACCTGTCGTTGCTGTACCCGGCCGGGCAGCGCGCGCCGGCGCTGGCGCCCTGCTATGACATGGTGTCGATTGAATACCTGAACCGGTTTCAACACAATCCCTGGACGCGGGACCTGGCGCTTGCCGTCGGTGAACACGTCCGGCTGGAGCAAATAACCCGTGCGGACTGGGAACAGATGGCCGTTGGCCTGGGCATGCCGGCAAAAACGGTGCTGGCCCGCCTCGAAGAGAAAGCAACCCTTCTACCCGATGTAACGGACCGGGTCCTCGCGGAGTTCATTACCCGGCACGGCGGCAATGACGGCTACGAGCAAATACTCAACGTGGTCGGCGCCCACTGCCGGCAGGTGTTGAATTCAATGGTGGAATAATGGGGTCAGGTCGCACATTGCACACCGGCTCAATCCAGCTTCCGATTGATCTCGGTGATTTTCTTTTCCTGTTCCGCAAACTGCGCCCGCATGTTTCGATTAACCTCGGCGATCTTCTCTTCCTGCCGGGCGAACTGCGCCTGCATGTTTTGATTGGTCGTGTCTATACGTTCGTTCAGGTCTTCCCTGGTAACCATGTTGGCTATGTCATCCTTGGTAGCCATGTTGGCTGCCATTCTGTCCAGGTCTTCCTTGGTGGCCAGGTGTGAGGTTGAATCTTTTATCAGGTCGGAAAAGGCGCGGATGAATGCCGTGGCGCTACCGTTGAGTTTGTCGTGATGTTCCAGCATGGGTAATACTCCTTTTTTTGTTGTAAATTTCCAGGGACGAAAATCTGTCCCCGACGACGCCTGCCAGTATTATGGTACGCAAGGGGAGTGTCAACGGATTTTTGCCCGGTTTTGTGAGTTTTCCCACAAAACCGCAAAGGTTTTCCCGTGTGCATTGTGCGACCTGTCCCCCAGTACATTGACAACATCACCGTCCTGCTTGGTCTACCCTGTGTTACAGAAATTTGATGAATGTGGCGATCATCACCAAGGTTGCCAGTTGCAGGGATACCATCCATTTGATAAGCCGGGCTTCCAAGCTTGCAATTTCGCTTTTCAGATCGGCCTTCGTCGCCAGTTTCTCCAGCTGTGACACTTGAATGACGTCCTCCGCCGCCTTTGATGCGCTCTCTTCCGATGCGCCGACCTCAATAAATGCCTTGTAGAGTGGAATACTGCTCATACGGGTTACCTCCCTGTAGATGTTAAAGTTACGTTCCCGGTCCGGAAGCTGATTCACTTCCGCCCATGTCCAAAAATCTACGCCCTCATGTCCGGATTGTCAATGATTGTTTGAGCCACGGGGTCAGGTCGCACACTGCACACAATTCTGTCCCCCAGGGCAGAGGATAGGGCAGTACCGCCACTAAGCTGCTACCTCTGAAAGCGCGCGCTGTTGACGTGACATGTATTGATGGATGTCCTGGCGTTGTTCAGACGGTACATCATACTGAAACGCCAGATTATTCCAGCCGGAAACCGCTTCCATCACAGCCTCAATCACACTACTTACATCTTGCCTGGATATGGACGCGTTCCTGGCGATTTCAAGAATATCATCAAGGTGGATATCCTTGCCCTTTCCATTAACACTCGTGGTATGTTCGCCCATCATCCCCTGATTCCAGGTGACATCATACGCCGGCGTATTGATCCATTCATTTTGGTCTGACAACATGAAAGCGAAATTTTTTGTATGGTCATCCCGGTTGCCGGTGACAATATTGAAAATCATGCGGCGGAACAGTTCCACCTTCTCCGAATGAGAATGTGTCAGCATGCCACAAAGCTTGATGAGTTCCCTGTATTCAAAAGTGTCGACCCTGAAATCCGTGTTTAACATACCTGCCGCACTATGCACATGATGGCGACGGTTACCGGCGGTTCTGTCAAATCGGCGCGTCATGAAATAAGCATTGCCGTCCCGTGTCCGTGAAAGCCTTGTTTCGGCCATATTGATGCCGGCGTCGCGGGCCATGAGCGCGTAAATATGTTCTACGGTTCCTTCCGACCTTTTATCGGGTGTATGGCCGGTCGGAAACTTGATCAGCCAATGGGAATAGCCTGACGGGAGGTCGTCAGCGCCCTCAATCGCCTTATCACCACTCAAACCAGGCATGCTGCTCATGCCAGGCCAGGCGACCCATTCCGACCGGCTTGTCTCTTCCGAAACCATGATAGAGGACATTCAGCAGTTTCACTGCGTATTACTCATCGCAATCAGTTCATCCATGCTTCTTGGCGCAGGTTTCGGAAACAGCGAGTCAGTAGCCTTGGGACTGCCGTACGCATCACACAACATCAGAAATTGTCTCAATGAAATCTCGCCGGAATCCTCAAAACGTCGAATAGTCGCCTCCGGCACACCACTCCTGATGCTTGCCTCCTTGCGACTATGCTTTCTGGCTTTCCTCGCTGTTCTGAACGATGAAGACAATGAACGCTGGATTTCGCTGGGCAGCTTGTATTTTGATATCATGTTATCAATCATAGCGTAGTTATTATAATAAATTGATAAGATAATATCAATCAACGTGGAAAATTTTTGTCTTTGTGAGGAGTTCCGGGGACACAATACTTAATTCATAGAGCAGGGAGCAGGCCATTCATACGACACCATTCCCGTAAAAACGGGAATCCAGTGAAATACCTGTCCCGCAGGGACACACTATTATGGGTGTCCTGAACTACTTCCCTATTATGGGTGTCCTGAATTACCTCCCGGATTACTCGATAACTAATAATCCTTGACTCACCATCCCGATTTACTTATAAGTTTAATTAGTCTCTTGTTAAGTTCATGATCACTCCATAGGGAGAGAAGAATGATGATCTGTCCGAAACCTTCAGTAAAAGATCTGTTGTATGTCGTTGCCTGTTTCAGCGCCTCAATTACCCTGCTTTCACCCGCCACCCTCGCCTCGGGTTCCATCAGTACCGGCAGCAGCGGTGTGAGCAGCCAGTACGGCCAGTTGTACAAGCAGGGCAAGGTGGCATTCTTCAGGAAGGTCGCCTGCAGCCGGGCTGAGTGTCCCGTCAAGCGTAACCAGGTATCAGGCAGCCTCGCTGCCGGCCTGGTCGAGAGCCTGCGCACGCGTGCGGAGCTCAAATTCGAGGAATCGGAGAACGACGCCATCATCAGCGTCCTGTGCCCCGGCGAGAATGCTGGCGATTGCGCGGGCCGTCCTGATGAGCAGGAAATGGTGCAGTACTACCTGACCCGGCGTTTTAACATCAAAGGCTGATGCGGACACGGAGAATAAGGATGCGACATTTCATAACATTATTTCTCATCACTTCTGTCAGCGCGCCGGTCTGGGCCGAGGGTTCGCCCTGGCTGCCTGTCCCCAGGTCCGGTTCCCTGAGCGTGTCTCACGTGTACCAGGATGCCGAGAAGTTCTATCGCGGCAAGGACCGGCGGCGTCTCCCGTTCGGCGGCATCGAGCAGAGTACCACCTGGGTGACCCTGAACTACGGCCTGGCCGAATCGGTGGCCCTGGATGTCCAGGGCGGTCACTCCGAGGTGGAAGCGGACAACGGCATGGAATCCGACGGGATGACCGACACGACAATAGGGCTTACCTGGCGGGTGATCGATGAAGATATCAGCGAAGCGGGCGCTCCCAGTGTCGCGGTGCGGGTAGCCGGCATTATTGCCGGTGATTACGACACCGGCATGCCCTGGTCCATCGGCGATGGCGGGGACGGCTTCGAAGGTTCCCTGATCGTCGGCAAGATCTTCGACAACAGGTTTGCGTTGTCCGCTGAGGTGGGGCGACGGGAACGAAACAGTAATGTCCCGGGCGAGACGTTCCTGAATGCGGCCGCTTACTTCCTGGCATCGCCGAAACTGTCCCTGTCCGCCCGTTACCACAAGACCATGTCCGACGGCGACCTGGACATCGGTGGCTACGGCTTCAGCCCGGCCCGTTTCCCGGAAACCGATGAAGACATCGACCGTGTCGCGCTGGGCGGTTCGTTCAACCTGACCGACCAGATCAGCCTGGGGTTGAACTGGTTCAGCATCCTGGACGGCCGTAACACCGCCGATTTCGACGCCATCCTGGGCACAATCACGTATACCTTTGATCTCTACAACCTGGGGGGGCAGTAAGCCCGCTTACCCATCACAGGGCAGGACCGTGCGCGGGGCTTGATACGGCATGTATAAAAACATGAGTGTCGCCGCCGTAATCCCGGCGTTGAACGAGGAACGCGCCATCGGCAAGGTCGTGAGCGACCTGTTATCGTTACACAATGAGGATCGTTCACCGGTTGTCGACGACGTGGTCGTCTGTGACAACGGTTCAAGCGACACCACGGCAATACGCGCCCGGGAAGCCGGCGCCCGCGTGGTCCATGAGCAACAGCCTGGTTACGGCAATGCCTGCCTGGCCGGCATCGGCGCATTGCAAGGACCGGACGTCATCATCTTCATCGACGGCGACCACGCGTTCGAGGCAACCCAGGCCGTGAGGCTGCTGGACCGTATTGCCGGCGGCGCCGACCTGGTCATCGGCTCCCGTACCCTGGGCCGTCCGGTGCGCGGCGCCCTGGCGCCCGGCCAGGCGCTGGGTAACAGTATCATCTGCGCCCTGATCCGGCTGCTGTGGAGGGAAGAGGTCACCGACCTGGGCCCGTACCGGGCCATTCGCGCCGGGGCGCTTGCCCGCCTGACCATGGCGGACACCCGCTTCGGCTGGACCGTGGAGATGCAGGTCAAGGCCATTCAACAGGGTATGAAGACTGTTGAGGTGCCGGTCGATACAAAGGTACGCATCGGCCAATCCAAGATCAGCGGCACCTTGTCGGGCGCGGTGGGCGCCTGTACGGGTATACTGTGCATGATCGCCAAACTCCGCTGGCAGCAATACCGGCAATATCGATACAGGTAACCTGACCATGAAAAAATTACATTTATCCGCACTTGTTGCACCGGCGCTGGCCGTTTCCCTGCTGTTCGTTCCCGGACCCGTCAGCGGCGCGCCTGAATCGGATCTCCTCCCCGGCTGGGATGTGAGCGATGAATCCAGTAACGCAGTCATCGACCACGGCGCCTGGCAGGACATCCTGGATACCTACCTGAAAACCGGCGATCCCTCCGGCATCAACCGCTTTGATTACGCCGCGCTGAAGGCCAGCGCAGACGACCGCAAGAAACTGTCCGGGTACCTGAAGAGCCTCGCTGTCATCGACCCCCGTACCTATTCCAGGGACGAACAGATGGCCTACTGGATCAACCTGTACAACGCGCTCACGGTGTTCGTCATCGTGCCCCGTTACCCGGTGGATTCGATCAAGGAGATCAAGAGCGGCATCATCGACTTCGGTCCCTGGAACCTGGAGTTGTTTCCCCTGCAGGGACAGAAGCTGACCCTGAACCAGATAGAACACCGCATACTGCGGCCGATCTGGAAAGACCCGCGCATCCATTACGCCGCAAACTGCGCCAGCCTGGGCTGCCCGAACCTGTGCCCGGTTGCCTTTCGCTCGGATAACCTTGAACAACTCCTTGAGCAGGCGGCAAGGGATTATATAAACCACCCGCGCGGCGCGCAGGTCCAGGGGGATGAGCTGGTGGTCTCCAGCATCTATGACTGGTACAAGTCGGATTTCGGCGGCACCGACGCCGGTGTGATAGCCCACCTGAAACAATACGCCCGCCCCGAACTGCTTGAAATCCTGGGTAACCACGACGACTTCGACGATTATTACGACTGGAACCTGAACGCACCCTGAACCAGGTCCAATACATCATCCCCGCGACCCCCGCGTCCATATTCGTCACTCATTGCATCCTTCCCTGGATGCAACCCGACGGGCGGCTATCGCCGTGCAAATCGGCTATCCTGCCGATTTGTCCCGCGCAGGCGGGAATCCAGTAAGACATTCTGTCCCGAAGGGACACATTATGACCTCACCATCCCCCCAAAACCTGACACAGGCACGTAAACACCTCGTCGATTTTTGCGGGTTGATATGCCTGCTGGGTTATGCCGCGCTCGCCTGGTATTCCCGCGGCACGCTGCAGGCGCCGGAACTGCCGGTTTTCTTCCTGCTGCTGGTCTGGGTGAGTGTGCCGCTGGTTATCGCGTTCGACTGTTACCGGCTGCAACCGGAAGCGCTGTCCGTCCGGCGCCTTATCGCCTGGGCCGTAGTGTTCCGCCTGTGCGGACTGTTCGGGGTACCGCTGTTTGAAGACGACTGGTTCCGCTACCTGTGGGACGGCTACCGTTTCGCCGAAACCGGCACGCCGTACGGGTGGGCGCCCGCGGACTCCTTCAACGACCCTGCCGTGCCGGTGGAATTCCAGCGCATACTCGACCAGGTCAATTACCCGGACCTGCCGACCATCTACGGGCCCACCAGCCAGTATGCCTTCCTGTTGAGCTATTTTCTGAACGCCGCCAGCCTGGTCCCGCTGCAACTGCTGTTCATCGGCTTTGACATCCTGCTCATCCGGCTGTTGCTGACCGCTGCGCCGGCTCGTTACGTGCTGCTCTATGCCTGGTGTCCCCTGGTGATCAAGGAGGTCGCCTTTACCGCCCATCCCGACGGCATGGGCGCCTGCCTGCTGTTTGCCGCCGTGTTGTTGCGGCGCCGGCAACACTTGAGCGGCGCGGCCGCGTGCCTGGCCCTCGCCGCCGGCGCCAAGCTGATCGCCGTGATCCTGGCGCCGTTCGTCCTGGCCCGCGCCGGCCTGCGCGCCTGGCTGGTCTTCGGCGCCGTGCTCCTCCTGCTGTACCTGCCGTTCCTGCTCCAGGGCAGCACGGATGCGGCGTCGCTGGCCGTGTTTGCCCGCGCCTGGGAATTCAACTCCGCCCTGTACGGCCTGCTGACGCAGTGGCTTGCCGCCACGGATGCAAAACTGCTGCTCGGCGCCGTGTTGCTGGCGCTCGGCAGCGCCTTATGGCTGCGCTACCGCCGGGACACGCCCGGCGAGATACCCCGCGGCGACTGGATCTTCGGGATGTTCCTGTTCGCGTCCCCGGTGATTAACCCCTGGTACGCACTCTGGCTGCTGCCCTTCGCGGCGGTCTACCCCAGCTTATGGGCATGGACGGCCGCCTGGTCACTGTTCCTCTCCTACATCACAGGCCTCAACCTCGGCAACTTCGACCTCGAACCCTTCGCCCACCCCGCCTGGGTCCGCCCCCTCGAATTCGGCCTGATCCTCATCGCTCTGTGTATGGATATATGGCGGCGCAACCGCTAGGTAATTAAGGAGGTAATTCCCGCGAAGCATGCCCCTGCATGCTGTAGGCAGGGGGCGGGAATACAGTGAAACATCCGTCCCGGAGGGACACTTTATTATAGGTGTCCTGAATTGGCTCTTCTGCGTTACAGAAATTTGATGAATGAGGCGATCATCACCAGCGTTGCCAGTTGCAGGGATACCATCCACTTGATTAATCTTATTTCCATGTTTGCCATGTCTTTCCGTAGTTCTGCCAGATCCGTTTTCGTCGCGAGGTTGTCCGTGACAGGCACGACGGCAGCGGCGGCCGTGGCTGTTTCCCGGGACGTTCCCGCTTCCACAAATGCTTCGAATATTTCTTTTACCATGACGCTCATGCTGGCCCTCCCTGGTTAGTGTTCAGGATCTCCGCGGGGTCGGGTATATGGGTGACCCCTTCAATTCAAGTGCTTCCAAGTATGAATATCTGTGCGGGGGCCGTCAACGGAATTTTGCCGGGTTTTGTGAGTTTTCCCACATGTGCAAAAGTTTTGCTTTGCGGGAATGGGGAGGGGGAGTGTGCAATGTGCGACCTGACCCCGGCTGTCTCTCCCCATCAGGACCCGATTATCTCATTGAGGCCCTCTACGATAAGAGCTAACTCTTCAGGGGTAACACGCGCCAGGCGTTTCCCTATTCTTTCAACGGCAAGCGTACGAATTTGACTGATTTTCACCCATGACTGGCGCGGTAACCTGTCTGTTTCGAGTTTGAGGGTCAGCGGAAAACCGGCGCGTTGCGGTTGACTGGTGAGCGCCATGGCGATGACGGTATTCGACCGCTCATTGAAGACATCCTCACTGAGGATTAATACCGGCCGTTGTCCGGCCTGCTCATTTCCCCGCACAGGATTTAAATCTGCCCAGCGAATGTCGCCCCTCAGTATGCGGGCCATGCCGACGCGTCCTCTGCGAATCCTTCTTCCGCCATCGCCGTTTCGAAAGCCGGGTCAAGCTTTGCGCACTCACGCGCCAGTCGCCCCTGGTCGATGCGCTCCAGTTTTTCCCGTACTGCGGCCTGAATGGCCTGACTTCGGTTGGAGAATACAGCCTGTGCAACCAGTCCATCGAGTTGCCTGAGCATCCGCTCATCCAGTGAAATCGCAATTTTGGCTCGGGCCATGATATCTTTCCGACGGTATAAATACGTTGGTATTACTATATGTCATACCAAAAAGACGGTCAAGAATTTTGTTGTGAAAAAACACGGGGGCAGGCCGCGGGACACTTTAATTATGGGTGTCCTGAATTGGCCCCCCTGTGTTACAGAAATTTGATGAATCCGGCGATCATCACCAGCGTTGCCAGTTGCAGGGATACCATCCACTTGATTAATCTTATTTCCATGTTTGCCATGTCTTTCCGTAGTTCTGCCAGATCCGTTTTCGTCGCGAGGTTGTCCGTGACAGGCACGACGGCAGCGGCGGCCGTGGCTGTTTCCCGGGACGTTCCCGCTTCCACAAATGCTTCGAATATTTCTTTTACCATGACGCTCATGCTGGCCCTCCCTGGTTAGTGTTCAGGATCTCCGCGGGGTCGGGTATATGGGTGACCCCTTCAATTCAAGTGCTTCCAAGTATGAATATATGTGTGGGGGCCGTCAACGGAATTTTGCCGGGTTTTGTGAGTTTTCCCACAAAATTACAAAGATTTTGGAACACGGGGTCAGGTCGCACAATGCACATATGAAAGAAAGAGTTGTCCTTGCGCGGGATGCTGATTATACTACTTGGAGTGGACCGGCGCCGGCCGCCGTCACCGCCAAGGGAGTGATGACGACCGGACGCCTTATTGGAATTAGATTGAACTGAAGGAGGAGGATAAGATGGAAACGGTGATGCATACCATGAACCCTGATACCGCAATTCCCCGTGCTGAAGCGGCGCCGGCAGAGACGGCGACGGAGCGTCAGGCCGACGTGGTGTCGCGCGGTGAATTCCGGTTGTTGCTGTGGATGAATGCGTTTGCTCTGACTGCAATCCTGGGCGGGATGACGGTGTTATACACGGGGATAACGGACCTGCGGGTTGCCATGGAGGCACAGCGCGCCGAACTGTTGACCGCTATGGAAGCGCAACGAGCGGACATACTTGATGTCATGCATAGCGAGTTTGCCGGCATACGCGGCGAGATTGCCGACCTGCGCGAGCGTGTCGTCAGGATAGAAACCCGGCTGGATGCAGTGGAAACCCGACTGAGTGGGGTAGAAACCCGACTGGGTGCGGTGGAAAACCGGCTGGGTGCAGTAGAAACCCGGTTGGATGCAGTGGAAAACCGGCTAGGTGGGGTAGAAACCCGGCTGGATACGATAATCCCGCCTCCGACCTGACCCCGGCTGCCCACCCCCATTCCCGCCCCCGTTTTCACGGGGGCAGGCTGAGAAGCGGGAATCCAGTCAAACACCCGTCGCCCCGGGGGCGACCCCTCATTATCCGGGAATTTCCCCCACCCCAAACTGTCTAAATAGGGTGTGACTGAAAGTGTGGTCAAACCAGGTCTATTGTAATGTGTCGTGAAGTG
>JAPPLI010000126.1 GCA_028819495.1 Gammaproteobacteria bacterium
GGTTTTTAACATTGTATCGCATGCCCCGGAATGACGCTGAAGTATAGCATAAATTTTGTTTGAGAGTTGTGGATAAGTCTGTCCAAGGCGTATACACTTGGCAGTACGCTCCCATATTTGTTCCGATGAGGGCGCTGTTCATTGTAAGTATTACATGTCTAACAGACTATCACGTCATTCGGGTATGACCTTGTTGGAACTGGTCGTTGCCGTCGCGATTTTTTCACTGGTGACCGCCGCCGCGTACGCGGCGTTGAGCCAGGGGCTGATTGTCCAGGACAGTTTGCAGAAACAAAGACGTTTCTGGCAGCGTTTCGAGACGGTATTCAGCCTGATTCATACCGATTTTGAGCAGGCGGTGGAACTGGCCCCGCGTAATCCCGTCAGCAATGCCTTCGACGGTCAGGGCTATGGCGCATCGTCCGCGTACGGCCATATGCTCCAATTCACCCGCGGCGTGAATACTTCGTATCAGGGGGGCGCAGCCAGTCCATTCCAGCGCGTCGCCTATCACCTGGATAACGGCAGACTGTATCGCCGCGTCCAGGCGCGGCTGGACCAGCCATACGGCGTTGAAGGCACAGAGAGTCTGCTGCTCGATGACGTCAAGGCTATCCGCATGCGTTACCTGGGGAGCGCCGATACGTGGTTTATGCGCTGGCCGCAACCGTTGCAGCCGGAAGATTGGCCGGGTCTCCCCCGGGCAGTGGAGATGACCATGGAACTGGAAGGGCTTGGCGCGTTCAGGTGGCTGTTTCATGTCGGTTCGACGCGCTGACACCGGTTATGCGCCTCCGGCCCGGGTTCGGGGCGTGGCGCTGATCACGGTGCTGCTGATCCTGGCAATATTGACGGCAATGGTCGGACGCCTGAGTTTTTCCAACCAGGTCTGGGTGAGCCAGGTGGGGAACGGCGCAGCGTTTTTGCAGTCCGCGCAAGCCACCCGAGCGGTACAGGACCGGGTGGGCATTATCCTGGCGCTGGATGATAATGAATACGACAGCTTCCAGGACGACTGGGCGCAACCGCTGCCGCCGTTACCGGTCGGTCCCGCTTCTGTGCAGGGCTACCTGGAAGACATGCAGGCGCGTATCAACCTGAACAGCCTGCTGGATGGGAAAGGCGTTCCCGACCCAGAAGCGGTGCAACGGTTCAAGCGGCTGTTGCGTATCCTGGAACTGAATCCGGACATAGCCGGTGCGGTTATTGACTGGATGGATGGTGATGGCGACGTATCCGGTCCCTGGGGCGCCGAGGACGGTTACTACCTGGGTAGGAACCCGCCTTATCTCGCCGCCAACAGGCGTTTTCGCGACGCCGCTGAACTGCGCCTGGTGCGCGGGGTCAACAGAGCAGTTTGGCACAGGTTGAAACCGTTTGTCAGCGCGCTGCCGCAAGCGGACACGGCGGTCAATATCAATACCGCAAGCCCGGAAGTGCTGGCCAGCGTGGTCCCGAACCGGGGGTCGCCGCGCCGGGCTTTGGCGGAAGCCGTGCAGTGGGCCGGCAAAGCCAGGCAGACCCCGTTTGAATCGGTCAGGGAGTTTTACGACGCGACCGGTCTCGACTACGATGATGACGAGCCGCCGACAGGACTTGGCGTCCGCTCAAAATTCTTTCTTGCTCACACCCGGGTGGAAACGGGGAATCATTCCCGCAGCGTAGCGACACTCTATCAACGCGCTGCCGGGCGTTCCCGCGTGCTCGGTCACTGGCGGGAATTTGAATAATGGGCAATGGCTACTGGTGGGTGCAGTTGCGGTCGCAAGGGCTGTACTATGCCCGGCGCGTGGCCGGTAGTGACGTTCCCCTTGAGGAAGGAGAGTGTCCTGACTGGGATTCCCTGCCGCTTGCTGCCGGGGCGCGCCTGTTATTGTGCGTGCCGGGGGTACAAGTGCGCATCCACCCGGCCGGCATCCCTACGCGTCACCGCGGGCGTTTTATGGCCGCCCTGCCGTTTGCCCTTGAGGACAGGTTATTCCGGGCGCCGGAGACCTGTCATTTTGTGCCGTTGAGCAGACCCGCCGGCCAGGCCGGAACGCCGGTTGCAGTGGTGGAACACGAACAAATGGCAGACTGGGCCGACGCGGCCGCCGCCCGCGGCCTGCAACCGGAGTTCCTGGTCCCCGATTACCTGCTGTTGCCCGAACCCGCGCCGGATACCTGGTTGTTGGATGCCTTGGAAAAGCCGTACCTGCTGCGTTTTCCGGCGCCGCACGGCGGCGCCTGCCTGAGCGAGTGCCCGGGCGCCTCCCCGCCCGGAGGTCTGCAACTTGCCCTGGAACGCGCGCCGGTTACGCCCGCAAAGCTGCAAGTGCGGGTGCGCGACCGCGAACAGTATGACCGGGTCGAAAACTGGCGCGAGTGGCTGGCCGAGCGCGACATGGAACTGGAATGCGTGCAGGCGAACATGTCCCGCCCCGCCTGGCTGGCGCGCCAGGCCGCGCCGGTGGAAAAGATGAACCTGCTGACCGGGCAGTACCGTCCGGGCGGGGACAAGCTGCCGCGTGCGCGCCGCTTCCTTCCGGCCGCGGGCCTGGCCGCAGCCCTGGTCCTGGTATTGGCCGCAGAGTGGTTTGTTGAATATTTCCGCATGCAGGCGGAACATGAGCGCCTGATCGGCGCCATCGAAGAGACCTACCGACAGGCTTTTCCTGATGCCAGACACCTGGTCGACCCGCGTCACCAGATGGAGCAATGGTTGAATGCCGCGGCCGGACCGGCTGCCGATGGACAGGGACAGGGTATTGACGTTCTGGCCTGGCTGGAACGGCTGGCGCCGATGGTGGTCAACAACGCTGATGTGCACCTGACGGCGCTCAACTTTGACGGGCGGCAACTGGTGCTGGACTTGAACCTGCCGGACTTTGAGGCGCTGGAGGCGCTGCAGGCGCAACTGTCTTCCGCTGACCTGAAGCCGGACGTGGACAACGCGGAACTCAAGGACGGCAGGATAGTCAGCCGTATGCGCCTGGCGGAGAGATCATGAACTGGTGGCGGCAGCGCAACGCCAGGGAAAGGCTGAGCCTGGTGGCCGCGGGTGCGCTGCTGCTCGTCGTTGCGCTGTTGCTGGCGCTGAAGCCGTTTCTGGAAGAGCGCCGGCGCTTGTCCGCCGGGTTGCCGGGCTTGCAAGAGGATCTTGCCTGGATGCGGGCGCACGTCGGTGAGGTCGAACAGCTGCGCAAGTCAGCCGCGGCAGGTGCGCGGGAACAAGCACAGCCGGGGCTGTCCGCGTCACAGGTTGAAACACTGCTGCACGACGCCGGCCTGCGCGAGCAGGTAACCGCCATGCAGCCCCAGGCCGATGCAGGCATAACGGTCAGTTTCGATGAGATCGTTTTTGCCGACCTGCTGGCGCTCGTGGTGCGGTTACAGGATGAGGGCCGGACCCGCGTCACCGGAATGCGCGTAAACGCGCTCGAAGCGCGCAACGGGCGGGTTAAGGCAGAATTAACGTTGCTGCCTGGCGCCAGGTAGCTCGACAGCGTGTGCCGGGCGCTGTTTGATAAAGCCTTCCATGGTTGCCAATGTCAGCGCATCGGGCGCGGCGCCAACCCTGACCGTGATGCGTCGCAGTTGCGGCTCGCCGGTGGTTGTTACCTCCTCTTCCCAATACCATGTTCTTCCCGCCATCTCTTCACTGCCCCGGTAATCCCGGGCTTCCGGCCACTGCGCGCCGGCCTGGCGCATGACGACGCGATTGTGCGCAACCCATCTTGCCACAATCCGGTCCGGCAGCGCATCGGTCACTGCAATACCCTGGATAAGCGCTTTCCACAAGGCGGCCAGGGCAAATGCCATGACCGCCATTGCAACCAGAACTTCCAACAGGGTAAAGCCGAAAACAGTGGAATAACGGGTAATTCTACCGATGGCGCACCTCCGCGGCGCCCACGAAACCCATGGACAAGGTGCGCCGGCGTTCTCCCCCGGCCAGCGTCAGGCTGAAGGTATCCTGCTCGCCCGTGGGGAACAGGTATACCTGCCCGGTATCCGCGACAGGTTGACCGTTAATCGTGAGTTCGGTTATCTCGATGCCCGGTTGTAACCGGGTTTCCGCAAATGGCGGATTGTTCAACGGAACAAATTCCGCGCCACGGCGGCGCTGAAAGCGGATTATTTTCTCCACCGGGTCAATCTCCAGGCGCCAGGGACGGGAGGTCAGCGCCGCCTCCTGTCTGGCGTGGTTGATGGTCAGGCACAACCTGTTGGCGAAGTCGGCAAGCCCCCTGCCGCGTACGGCGTCAAGGCCTGGCGCAACCAGGCTCAGCAGCGCGCCGATGACCATGATCACAGCCAGCATTTCCAGCAGGGTAAATCCCACATGTTTCAACGTTATAAATCCCAGGACCCGATATCATCCTCATCGCCGGGACGCCTGTTGGGGCCGGGGCTGAAGACATCCACCTCCGAGCGGGCGCCGGGCTGTAAATACAGGAATTCACTGCCCCAGGGATCGAGAGGGATCTTGTTCATGTAGCGGTTCCAGTTCTCCGGCTGAGGTTGCAGGTCCGGAGGCGCAACCAGGGCATCCAGCCCCTGGTCCGTGGTCGGATACCTGAAGTTGTCCAGTTTGTACATATCCAGCGCCGAAGAAATGGCGCGGATATTGTTTTTTGCCGCGCTGATGCGCGCCTGCTCCGGCCGGTCCATCACCCGAGGGATAACGACCGCGGCCAGAATACTGAGGATGACCACCACGACCATTAATTCAATCAGGGTAAAGCCTCGTTGCCGGCCACGGCATCCGGGGGGACGCGGGACGGTATAGTTGTCGGAACGTTCTGTCATGATACAACCTCACTTTCCTGTATATGGTAATGAATCCCCGGGCAAATCAGCATTCCATCACAACTCCACCAGTTGATTCATCTCAAAGATGGGCAGCAGGATTGCCAGCACTATAACCAGCACGACCGCTCCCATAACCAGTATTATCAAGGGTTCGAACAGGGCGGTGGCGGCGGCCAGAATGGTTTGCAGTTCGCGCTCCTCGTGGGATGCGGCCCGCTCCAGCATGTCATCGAGTTCACCGCTCTCTTCGCCCGAAGCCAGCATTTGCACCAGTAGCGGCGGAAACCAGCCGCACTCCTCCAGGGCCTTGTGCAGGCGTCCCCCCTCGCGTACGGACACGGCCGCAGCCTGCACGGCGCTGCGCAAGGGGATATTGGTGATCATCCTGCTGCTGATCTCCAGCGCCTCGAGCAGGGGGACGCCGCTTTTCGTCAGGATGGCCAGGGACCGGGTCAGCCGCGCCGCATGCAGCGTGCGGTTTACTCTGCCGATGAATGGCAGCTTGAGTAACAACAGGTCATAACGGGACCGGATAAAAGTCCGGCTGAGCAGGGGGCGGACCAGCAACAGGGCAACCGCGGCGATTGTGCCGATCAACCAGCCGACGTCGCGCAATGTCTGGCTGGCGGCAATCAGGCCGGCAGTCAACCAGGGCAGGGACTGGCCGGTGTCCTGAAAGACCCTTACCACCTCGGGCACGACGTATATCAATAACGCGGCCACCACCAGCAGTGAAACCAGGGTCAGAATTGCAGGATAAATCAGCGCCATGCTGAGTGACTGGCGCAGGGCGCGACGGGATTCCGTGTAGTCGGCCAGACGCTCCAGCACCTCTTCCAGGCGCCCTCCCGCCTCGCCGGCAGCGACCATACTGCGATAAAACTCCGGAAACGCGCCCGGGTAGGCCGCCATTGCCTCGTTCAGGGATGCGCCTTCGGTAATGCGCGCGCAGACGTCGACCAGGACGGCCTGCAAGCGCCGCGACGCTGTCTGCGCGCCCAGGGCGCGCAATGATTCGTCCAGCGGCATGCCGGCGCGCAACAGGGTGGCAAGCTGGCGGGTCAGCAGGGCCAGCGCCGCGGCGGAAATGCGCCGGGCCGGGTTCAGCCCGGCCGGTCTGGCACCCTGTTCCCGGACACCATGCACTTCCACCGGATACAACCCCATAGTGCGCAGGCGGGACCGGACCTGGCGCGCGGAATCACCGTTCAGCACGCCTTGACGGGTGCGTCCGGCTTCATCAAGGGCTATGTATTCAAAGGCGGCCATTCAAACCGGAACCAGGAAAGACACGTCTGTCAGTCCCGCGCCCTTCGTCTCCGCGCAGGCGGGAATCCAGTCTGTAAATCAACTCCTTATAAGGAGTTTTGCCTACTGGATTCCCGCCTGCGCGGGAATGACGAGAGGGGTCGGAATAGCGCAAGATTTTACGCGCAAGAGACTAATTGTGGGATACCCGGACCACTTCTTCCAGGCTGGTTTTACCTGCCAGCGCCTTGGCGGTTCCGTCCTCACGCAACATGCGCATCCCGTTCCGGCTTGCCTCCACGCGCAAGGCGTGTTCCCCACGGTTGTCGTGGATCATCGCCCGCAACGTATCATCGACGACCAGCAACTCGTAAATCCCGGTCCTGCCGTGATAGCCCGCGTACAGGCACGACGCACAACCGCCGGGGTGATAGAGTGAAACGTCCGTATGTTCGGGAATACCAAGCAGGCGCCGTTCACCGGCATCGGCAGGGCGCGCAACCCGGCACTCGGGGCACAGTTTTCTGACCAGGCGCTGCGCCATGGCGCCCAACAGGCTCGAGGCCACCAGGTAGGGCTCGATGCCCATGTCGACCAGGCGCGTGATGCTGCCCACGGCATCGTTGGTGTGCAGGGTCGAGAACACCCTGTGGCCGGTCAGGCTGGCCTGCACTGCGACCTGCGCCGTCTCCATGTCGCGAATTTCTCCCACCATGATCACGTCGGGATCCTGGCGCAGGATCGCCCGCAAGCCTTTCTCGAACGTCATGCCGGTCTTGACGTTGACCGGGATCTGTCCGACCCCTTCCAGGTCATACTCTACCGGGTCTTCGACCGTGATGAGGTTGAGGTCCGGGCTGTGAACCTGCTGCAGCGCGGCATACAGGGTCGTGGTTTTCCCCGATCCCGTGGGCCCGGTCACCAGGAAAACCCCGTGGGGGGAGCAAATGAGTTCGCCGAACCGGGAACGCACTTCCTCCGGCATGCCCAGTTGTTCCAGGGTGAGCAGCCCCTGTTCTTTTTCCAGGATGCGCATGACAACGCGCTCCCCGTAATGGGTAGGCAAGGTTGACACCCTTACATCGACCATGCGCCCCGCGAGGCGCAGGCTGATCCTGCCGTCCTGCGGCACGCGCTTCTCGGCGGTATTGAGCCGCGCCATGACCTTGACCCGGGCGACGACCCTGCCGGCCAGCGCCACCGGCGGCTCCACCACGTCCCGCAGTAACCCGTCCACGCGAAAGCGCACGACCAGGCGGGCTTCAAAGGGTTCGATATGAATATCGGAAGCGCCTTCTTCGATGGCCTGGGTAAGCACCGAGTTAAGCAGGCGGATAATCGGCGCATCGTCCTGGCTGTCGAGCAGGTCCGAGGTCTGCGGCAGGTCCTTTGACAGGGACTCCAGGTCTGTGACCTGGTCCAGGTCCTGCACCACGTCCGCGGCGTCGCCGGCGCGCCCGAACGCGCGCTGCATGGCCAGGTTGAACATGTCTTCCGGGATCATGACCGGCGTAAAGCCGTTATCAAACTCCGCCTGCGTCTCCAGCAGGGCGCTCCAGTCCAGGTCCGGGCGCACCCAGACGACGGTGGCAGCGCCGTTCCGATACGCGGGCAAGGCCCCGATGCGGCGAACCGGGCCAAATCCGAAACGGCCGGCCAGGTCCGGGTCCAGCCTGCCGATATCCGGCTTGGCTTCGTAAGTCCAGCCCAGCTGCTGCGCGCGTTCGCTGTCGGCAGGCCGGTTCATGTTTCCTGTTCATCGACCGGGGGAGTCGGGCGTTGCTCATCGCCTGGCGGTTCCTCGTCCTGGTCCGGTTGTTGGTGCGCCGGGTCGCCGCCGCCGGCCCCTTGGTCTCCCGTAATCAACTCCCACTCCTCCAGCATGGACTGAGCGTCTTCATTGTCCTTGAACGCGTCCTGGTCGGTCAACCGGCCCAGGTATTCATATTTTTCACGGGTAGGCTCATCCATGTCTTTCGGACCTCTTATCACCTGGGGGCGCAGGAACACCAGCAGGTTGGTCTTCTTGCGCGTGCGGTTTTTGTAGCGGAACAGTTGCCCGAGGATGGGGACGTCCCCCAGCACCGGCACCTTCTGCTCGTTGTTGGAGACATCATCCTGTATCAGGCCCCCCAGCACCACCATCTGGTTGTTCTCCGCGACGATGGTGGTGGACAGGGAGCGGGTGTTGGTGACGATATCCCGGGCCTCGCCCCGCTGCGCCACGTTGGAGACCTCCTGGAAGATCTCCATCTTGATGGCGCTGCCTTCGGTAATCTGCGGCTTGATGCGCAGGGTCAGGCCCACGTCCTGGCGCTGGATGGTCTGGAACGGGTTCTCCACCGCCGTGCCCTGGCTGATCTGGGAAAAAGAGCCGGTGATGAACGGCACGTTCTGGCCGACGATTATTTCGGCTTCCTCGTTATCCATGGTCAGGATGTTGGGCGTGGACAGCACGTTGGCGTCGTTCTGGCCTTCCAGCGCCTTGGCCAGGGCGTTGAGATTGTATACTTCCGTGCCGTCCGGCAGGGTGATAACGCCGTCCACGTAGCCGAACGACAGCCCGGCGCCGGCGGCCAGCGGGTTCGCCAGCACCTCCGCCAGGCTGGCGCCGGAGACGGTGCCGAGGTTGGTCGAGCCAACCACGCCCCGGCGGTCCGCGCGCACGCCGTCACCAATGCCGAACTGCACGCCGATTTCCCGGATGGTCTGGGTGTCGACTTCCGCGATCAACGCTTCCACGTACACCTGCAGGCGGCGCACGTCCAGCTTCCGGATGACCTGTTCCAGGATGGCGAAATCCGACTGCGTCGCGGTGACCACCAGGGCATTGGTCTCCGGGTCGGCCTTGATGCTGATCTCTTGAGACAGGCTGCCGGTGTCCGCGTCCGGCGCGTCTCTCAGGGAGCTCTCCAGCACCTCCACCAGGTTTTCCGCGCTGGCGTTCTTCAGGTAGATCACGTGGGTGTTGCCGCGTCCCGAAGAGGGCGTATCCAGTTCCAGGGCCAGCGCCTTGAGCTCCTTGCGGGTGTCGGCGTCCGCCTTGATAATCAGGCTGTTGGTGCGCGGGTCCGCGATCAGGGCCACGCCGTTACCGGGCTCGTCCGGCCCGCCGCCCTGGTGCAGCCGGTTGAACAACTGCGCCAGTTCCTCGGCTGAGGCGTGGGTCAGGGCCACCAGTTCCACCTCGCCGGTGCGGGCCGGTTTGTCCAGCCGCTTGATGATGTTCACCAGCCGTTCCACGTTGGCGGCCCGGTCGGTGAGGATCAGGGCGCTGGATTTGGCGTCCCCGGCCAGGTGGCCCCAGGCGGGGATCAGGGGACGCAGGACCGGCACGAGGCGCTCCGCACGGATATGCTCCAGGTGGATGATCCGGGTCACGATATCATCTCCGCCCGCCTCCTGTCCGGACGGGAATACTCCCTCCAGTTTGCCCTTGTCCTGTGGCACGATCTTGGTCACGCCGTCGGCCTCCACGGTCACATAACCGTTAACCTCCAGCACGGACTGGAATACCCGGTAGGCCTCTTCTTCGGTCAACGGTTCCGGCGCCACCACGGTCACCGTGCCGTTGACGGACGGGTCCACCAGGAAGTTGCGGCCGGTAAACTCGGCCACGGCCTGGATGACGGCGCGCAGTTCCGCCTCCTCGAAATCAAAATTGATGTCCTGCGCAGTGCCCGCGGCGGAAACGGCCGCCAGGACAGAGCAAAGACACAGGTAGCGAAGCAAGGAGAGAACTGCCCGAGTGAAAGAAATCATATTGAATGCCGGTTATCGGATGGAAAAATCGGTGGTCACTTCCTGAAACTGCTGCCCCGGCGCGGTTCGTCCGTTTCCAGCAGCAGCGCCTCGCGCCGGCCGTTGCGCAGCAGGACAACCCGGCGCGTCTCGATATGCGTGATTTCCGCGCCGGCGATGCGATCGCCCAACCGATAGACTGTTTCCTCATCATCCCCCTGCGCAATCAGGGCAACCTGGCGGGCAGTTCCGCGCCGGACCAGGATACCTTTCAATCTCAGGTCCAGGGCCGTCTCCTTGATTGTGTCGTCAACCAACACGGGCGCGGCGTTTTCACGCTGGCCGAACAAGCCCAGAACGGCAGGGGAGAGATGTCTTGAAGTACCTTTCCCGGCTGATGCAGTTGCCGTTGTCCTGGCGGGAACATCCTGAACGTCCGGCGCGAACGCCGGGGGTTCCTTGTCACCGTGACCGGGAAGCAGCAGCCCGGCGAAATCGGCCAGCGCCAGCGCCAGGGCAATCCCCAGGACAACCTCTGCGCTGCGGACCAGGAACAGTGGCGACATTCCGGATTTAATCGATAGCGGCATCAGCAGACCTCAGGCATTCAGCGAATAAACCGTTGCTTTTTTTGCCCCCCCGGCTATACTTTGCAGTAAGCCCGGCGGCGCAGTAATGAGCCGTCGTCGGCCCGGAACGGGCGTCCCTGCCGGCATCACCGGCACAGGCGCCGTACAGGAACCGAACAATGCCATGGAGGTCAGGCTCATGGACACGACAATGAACAACATACGCCCCGACACATCCAACCCTGCTGATGACGCCCGCCGGCATAGCGCGACATCCCGCCCCGCCGGTCGTCCGGATAACGACGTGGTGCGCCGGCGCGAATTCCGGCAGGCGCAATGGCTGGTGGGCATTGCCCTGGCGGCCATTCTCGGCAGCCAGGGTTTTTTATACGCGGCCATCATGGACCTGCAGCGTGATGTACAAACACAGATCGGCGGCTTGCGCACGGAGCTGCATACGGAAATCAACGGACTGCGCGCGGAGATGCGTACCGAAATCAGGGGGCTGCGCGCGGAGATGCATGCCGAAATCAACGGACTGCGTACGGAGATGCAAACGCAAATCAACGAACTGCGCGCGGACATGCAAGCCCAATTTGCCGACCTTAGAGACGAGATTGCCGTTCTGCGAGAGCATGTCCGAGAATTAAGCGAGCGCGTCCACGAACTGAGCGAACGCGTGACCAGGATAGAAACCCGGCTGGGCATGGTTGCCGGCCCCTCCGACCCGGCCGGGTGATCCTTGCGCACAGGAACCGAACCACGCCATGGAGGTCAAGCTCATGGACACGACAATGAACAACATACGCCCTGATACATCCAACCCCACTGATGACGCTCGCCAGCATAGCGCGGCGTCCCGCTTCGCCGGTCGTCTGGGCGATGACGTGGTGCGCTGGAGCGAATTCCGGCTGGCGCTGTGGGCGGGCGGCTTGGCCTTGACGGCCATTCTTGGCAGCCAGGGGTTTTTATACTCTGCCATCATGGACTTGCAGCGGGATATGCACGCCCAATTCAGCGAACTGAGCGGGCGCGTCCACGAACTGAGCGAGCGCGTGGCCAGGATAGAAACCCGCCTGGACATGGACGCCGGCCACGCCGACCCGGCCGGCTGACCCTTGCGTTTGTTTCCGGCGGTGAACCGGCAGTGCGACAAGGCCGGATTTGTGCTTGGTATGGTTTAACCTCCTGCGTCGATTTTGAATCAGGTTCGGTGCAGATCACGTAATTCATGCAAGCCCTCTGTTCATTGCTGCCCTCACAATTTCAGTCGTCAACATCTCGATGTTGGGGAATTGCTTTGCGGAAGGCGGCCTTTTTATGTTCTTTACAAATTGATCGACATCAGTATTACTTACGAGAGTATCCGCATCACACCGCAGGGTCCGCGCAACCCAGTCTCTCAACTTGTTAGCAATACGCAGCACAGTCAAATCCATGCTTGCCCCGTCTTTCGACCCGGTTATACTGCTCACTTGTCGTGTTAGGAGGCATAAATATAAGTTCGCGAGATTATGAAATAATGTATCTGGTGTTTTACTGAATCGATTTTCACGTAAGTCGATGTCACCGAAAAATCCGGCAATGCGCCCTTGTTCATAACTGTACACTGCCTGGGGTATGAACTCCTGTTTGTCCGCAGGGTCGACGAAAAAAATCAGGCGGACGTAAATGCCCAGCATGGAGATGTAATAGTCACTCGGAGTGAACTTTTTGAAGGTAACCGCGCGAATTTTACGCCCATTTTTTAATGCCGCCAGCACTGTCACTACGTCACCCGCCTCTTCTGAAACCAATTCAAAGCTCTTTGTGTCTGCAACATCAATCAACGCGTTGATTCGTACCGTAGGAGACAGTTCAAGAATGAGACGGTCTCCCTTGTTAACACCTCTTTTTCCGAAATCTGCCCCCCAAAGATCATACCGTATCTGGGGTGCCTGTTCGGGTTGTGCTTCCTCATCCGTCCAAATCTCGCATTCACGTACAAGCGCATACATGAAGGGCGGAAGAAGAGTTCCCGCAGAAAGAGTCTTAACTACGGTCCTTGGGTTTCCAAATGTAAGTGCCTCAGTAAAGTCTTTTTCTTTCTCATAAAATGCGAATTGCGGAGAAAACTCACCTCTATGGTCTTTCAGGGTCTTTGGCGAGACATTCATTAGATAGTGCTGAGGCTGGGATAGCTCTTTTTGAATCATCTTGGCGACCAGATGAAAAAATCGGGCGCCTTTCACTAGGCGTTCTGCACAACTTTTGGGATCTTTGTAAGAAAGAGATTGAATCTCTTGAAGATTGTCTGAAGGTTTGGAAGGCGTCTTGTCCTGATATGCTTCGGAAGTGTCCCCGCTGGTAATATGATTTCTGGTTATAAATTGATAGTCTGTTGCAGACACACCTGAGAGGAAGTCACGCAAATCTTTTTTTACACTACTCCAAACGTTTTTTTTCTCCGTTGTCGTATCTGCATTAAAATACGAATCTGGCGGTTTGGACATCATACACTTCAATACGATTTTAACTATATCCACACTGGGGAAATCGCTGTTCGAATCCACGCGCAGGCTTTGGAATATCGCGTCAATCTCAGGAATCATGCCGCCGCCGTTCTTAAAATGCAGGTATTGTTGCAGCAGCCCCCGCTCGATACCGCTGTTGCCGGCCCCCGTTCCACCCCCGGCCAGGTCATGGGCCCGAAGCAGGTCGTAAAACTGTTCCGGTGACCGCCCGCAGGTGAGCATATCGTAGATGATTGCCCCCAGTCCGAACAGGTCGGTTCTCGCCGTCTGCTTTTTATGAACGGAAATTTGTGTTCTCTCGTCCGGCTCTAATTGAGTTCCCTCCAACCCCCTTATTATGATTCTGACAGTCTCTTTCTCCTGGCCACCGTCCTGCCCGCCATCGGGTGTGGTAATATCCGTAATCTCCCAT
Organism: Gammaproteobacteria bacterium; assembly: GCA_028819495.1. GTDB lineage: Bacteria > Pseudomonadota > Gammaproteobacteria > Eutrophobiales > Eutrophobiaceae > JAAXHV01. Next base: position 13,278 of record JAPPLI010000126.1, read on the forward strand.
TGAAGCCGTTCTTGCAGCTTTGCAAACACAACAAGGTCTCCTTCTTCTGAAAAAGTGTTGGTAAATTTCGGATCTTTGGTTTCCAGCTCATACCCTCCCGATTCGTGCTTAGCCACGTTGACTTCGCAGATGTCGAAATAATCTGTCTGCTCTGGCGATCGATAATGCCTGGTCCCTAGAGGCTGATTTTGTTGAAGGCTTCCGTGCGCTTGCCAGATTCCCGTGTCGATGAACCCTAGATCGGCGATAGCGGCTTCAATATTGGGGCCCACCTGTCGTACCAGCACGTTCGCCGGCTTTATATCCTGATGGCGAAAGCCCGGTGCGTGAAGTAACGATAGTGCTTCTGCGATATCCACTATGAAAGGCAGGATGCACTTCTCTCTTTCCGCCTGCGATAGAGAACGCAAAATTGAATAACCGGAACGTTCACCGAACGTGCCCCCGGCGCCCCGGCCAATTGGTTCGTCGGCGTTATCGGAAGTTTTCGGTCCACGACTGCTACCGCGAGATTCAGGCCAACCCTTCTCCAGCAGGTCTTTCAGACTCATGGGATAGAGATTCATGAGAATGGCGTTCCTTGATATTTTGAAAGAGAGTTTCTCAAAGTAGGGTTCCAGGTTCTTATAAGCAGTAGATTGCTTGAAGTTTTTGACGGTTGCCTGGGGAACGACAAGGTAGCGGTCCACTGTAGGAACTGAATCGGACTCATCTTTGTAGAATTTCCTCAGCCTGTCTCCAATCTCCATCTCTTGCTCCTGACTCTTTTGGATAAAGTAGTCTTTATTTTCGTAAAAAATCTTGATCGCGAAATTTCGACTCGCTTTATCCCGAACATGAAAAACGCACCCGAAAGTCCCATCGCCGAGTTTGACCGGCTCTCCGTTATCATTCAGTACAAATTCACACACGACCGCTCCTTGCCCAGAACGCGCTTTGAAGTGGTAATTGTGTTGTATATCGTTCATTTGAACTCTCCGAAGCTGCTGTTGTTCAATATCAGGTATGTCTCATCACCCCGTTGTCGGTGATGGTTGACCAAACTCCAAACCGAAGGGGCGAAGTCCTTTGCATACTCAACAACCATCCCGCCGGAATTGAAGTGGAGCGTCGTTATTCTTCCCGGGTGTATATAGCGCAACGACCAGTAGCCTGATTTTGTCGGGCATTTACATGGCGTGATGGGAATTTGGCTAATTGAAAATTTCATGGAATCATATGCTCGTTCAATGACCAATGACCGGTGGCTTGACCTGACGGCGATGGGACGTTGTCCCGAGGTTTCCAAAGATGGGAAACAACCGGATTGACCGCGAAGAGACAAAATGCGCATATTCGGAGTCACATCCATATAAGGTGGCGGGTCTGTTTCCCACCACTCAGGGTTGACGAAGCGCAGGTAGAGGCCGGTTGTGAATGCCAGAGCGCGCGGAGGCGGTCTTTTTTCTCCGTGGGTGGACGCTTCATCGGGAGACACGTCAGCTACTAATGTTTGCTCCGGCGCATGGGATTCCTCGATACTGTAGCGGTCGCCTGTTCGGTCCGGGCAAAGTAACATTGTGGCCCGGGATTTTCTTTTTCCATCAGCATCACCAGGCCTGATAATCACGTTGATGTTTGTTGTGTTCCCGATATTGATGTCACCGACAGATATCAGATTTTCCATGTTGATACTCAACAAGCGCAGGAACGACGGGAGAGACTCAATTTCAGCAAGCATAGTTCAGAACCATGAATTCAGTTGATTTCAGTGTTAATCAATCGGGGCAACCCTAGCGCGTCAATGCCTCACTAGTGCGGTATGGGGTTCGACTATAATCAGAAAAACCGTTATCAAAACACTTGATCGCGTTTTACAATTCGTTACAGCCGGATTCCGAAAGGCTGTGGCGAACCCGAAACGGCCTGCTTCCTGCACCAGAAAGATGCCGAAAAAATCGCGGCCCGGCGCTGCGCGCCGGGCAGAAAAGGGAAAAAGGGAAAAGCACAAAGGGAATCGTGGTAAAGAGTCATCTGCCTGTACCTGACATAACGCCTTCGTCCTACTCGTCCTGGGCCAGGCGGAAGCCGTTGTCGCCGTTGCGGAGCGTGCGGGCGTCCCAGATGCGGTAGGCGGAACGCAGGTACCTCGCAAAGAAGTTCCAGGCACCGCCCCGAACCACGCGCCGGCCGCAATTGCCACTCGTCCAGGCGCTGCCGTCCGTCGGCGCGCCTTCATAACTGTCATTCCAACAGTCCTGCGCCCACTCCCACACGTTGCCGTGCATGTCGTGCAGGCCCCAGGGATTGGCCGGGAAGCTGCCCACCGGGGCGGTATAATCCCACGAGTCGCCGCAATAATCATTATCACAGTTCGCCCGGTTGCTGCCGATGTCATTCCCCCAACTGTACTCCGTGGTACTGCCGGCCCGGGCCGCATACTCCCATTCCGCC
>JAPPLI010000060.1 GCA_028819495.1 Gammaproteobacteria bacterium
CGGGCGCCTTGAACGCCAGTTCCGCCGCATGGTCAACGTAGTTCAACCCCAGCGCAAACACGGTGCCGTGCTGGGGCGGCAGCCATGTTATTTCATCCTCCTGCCAGGTTCTGCCGTTTGCATCGATGACGCTGTAATCGTCATTGACGACTACTTGCTGAATCCGGTTGTCGATATTTACCTGCGCTCTTTTCATCAAAGTGATCTGCAGATTACTGCGCGGCGACAGGTTGGGAAGGCAGTTTCAAGACACGCTGTAAATACATCCATGAGTACGTTCATTGCGCCCATCCTTGGGCGCAACCCTTCGGGCGGCTGGCGCCGTGCAAATCGTCTGTCCTGACGATTTGTCCCTTCCAGCCATCCATGGCTTCCAGAGGGTCTTGAAACTGCCTTCCCAACCTGTAATGACAATTAATTTTCATTGGTTGTTACCTGGTTTACCAGTGATCCGATCCGTTCTATCTCGACCCTGACTTCATCGCCCGGTTGTACGGGTACCCGGTCCGGCGGGAAGCCGCTTACGACCACCGCCCCTGGGTCCAGGGTCATGAATTCGGTCAATACCTCAATGATGGCGGGTGTTTCCAGTCTCATATCCTTAGTGGAAGCTGTTTGTCTCAGTTCTCCATTTACATACGTCTTGATTTCGAGATCTTGAGGATTGGTAATCTCCTCCCTGTCAACGATATAGGGACCGACCGGGCCGTAGCGGTCCAGGCACTTGGTGGTAACGGGTGGCCTGAAATAGCTGTCTTCCGCCAGGGTGAAGTCATTATAGATGGTGTAGCCGCTGATATAGTCAAGCGCCTGTTCCCGGGTTACCCTGCCGGCCGGCCGTCCGATCACGAAGGCCAGGCCAGCGCCGGTGTAGATGCGGTCCGTCCCGTCCGGGCATGGTATCTCGTCCAGGTGCCCGGCCAGCGTATTCCGGGGCTTGATGAAAAACACAGGCTGACGTGGCGGTTGTTTGTAAGGCGGTTGGTGGAAGGCGGCTGTAAACTGTTCGTAATGCCCGGCGTAATTCAGGGCGACACAGATTACCGGCTGTTCGGTGACAGGCCGTAATGGTGTGTCCTGCAACTCCAGGACCCTGTCATCCAGCCGGATGCGGGCCTGTTCGTCGGCCGCGGCTTCCCGCAGGGTTCCGTCTGCGTTAACTCTGATTTTTTTAGTCTTTGACACTTGCGGCGAGTTGCTGCGCGCTGTTGGCAAGCAGCAGCGTATCCGTGCCGATGCCGATCATGTTGGCGCCGTGGTCTCGGTAATCTTCTATGTGGGCCGGATCCAGGGCAAGTATGCCCGCCGTCTTGCCTGCGGTCCGGGCCGCGCGCAGTACCTCGCGGATTACCTTGACCACGTCCGGATGGCGCGGGTTGCCGATATGGCCCATGGACGCGGACAGGTCGGACGGGCCGACGAATATGCCGTCGATGCCCTCGACTTCCAGTATTCCCGGCAATGCCTGGACTGCGCGCCCGGTCTCTACCTGGGCGAGCAGGCAGATCTGGTCGTTCGCCTTGTGCAGGTAACCCGGTATCCTGGTCCAGCGCGCCGCCCTGGCCAGGGCCGTACCCAGTCCACGCACCCCCGCGGGCGGGTAGCGTACCGAGCGCACCAGTTCCGCCGCCTGCTCTGCCGATTCGACCATGGGCACCACCAGGGACTGCACGCCGGTATCCAGGAGTTGTTTCAGCACATTGCGGTCATCGGATACCGGGCGCACGATGGCCGATACCTCATAGGCTGCGATAGTCTGCAGGTGGCGCAGCACCGCGGGCAGGTCGAACGGGCCGTGCTCGGTGTCAACGACCAGCCAGTCAAAGCCGGCGCCCGCGCAGATCTCGGCGCAGGTGGTATCCGGCAAACCCAGCCACAGGCCGTATTGCGTCCGTCCTGCGGCCAGGGCCTGTTTAAGGCGGTTAATGGGTAGTTCCATTCATCTCTCCTGTCTTGTTGCTGAAATTTCCGGGATACGTAGGGTCAGAGTAAAATCATCTGATTTCCGGTGTTCAGGCGAATATCTCGACGATTTTACTCCGACCCCTTACATTCATCATCTGAAGCTGCAATTGATACTGCCCTGGTTGCCGTAGTCGGCGCGGAAAACATCTCCCGGGCGGACCAGTACGGGCCGGGTGAACGAGCCCGACAGCAGTACCTGGCCGGGTTCCAGCGCAATGCCGTGGGGGGCGAAGCGTCTGGCGATCCAGACTATCCCGTTGGCGGGATGGTCCAGCACGCCCGCGGCCAGGCCGGTCTCCTCCACCACGCCGTTGCGGTACAGTACCGCGCCGCACCAGCGCAGGTCCACACTGTCCGGCTCGATGCGCTGTTCTCCGAGAATAACGCCGCCGCTTGCCGCGTTGTCGGAGATGGTGTCCTGTATCCTGCGCACGTAGCCGGTGTCGGGATCGACCCGGTAGGTCCGGGCTGCGATGAGTTCCAGGGCCGGTATCACGTAATCGGTCGCCTGCATGACGTCGTCCAGGGTCACGTCCTCCCCGGCCAGGCGGTCCTTGAGGACAAACGCCAGTTCGACCTCTATCCTGGGATCGGTAAAATTTGCAGCGTCAATCACGGCGCCGTTTGTAAAAAACATGTCATCCAGCAGGGTCCCGTAATCAGGTTCGTCGATGTGCATGGTCATCTGCATGGCGCGTGAGGTGAGGCCGATCTTGTATCCCCTGATCTCACGGCCCTCGGCCTGTTTCAGCGCCATCCACTGCGCCTGGACCCGGTAGGCGTCATCCAGGCTCATGTCCGGATGCTCCAGGGTAACGGCCCGCGCCTGGCTGCGCTGCTTTTCCGCCGCGTGGATGGCCGCGGCGGCTTTTGTGATTTGTTCGTCATTCAGCATGTCAAGTAGTCAGACAGGTGGATTGTAAGGGAATATATGCTACAAAAGCTTTCTTATTTCTCGTAGATACTATGGAAGATCAGAGCCCATTTCAAGGAATAAAATCTTCCATTCAAAGCCGTTCTGATATATGATTTATCTATTCAGCCCGTACACGGGAAATGAGTATGGTTTCACTATTCACAAGGAGGACTCTCAGGGAGAGGACGCTATCATGACCAAGTCACTTTCACCGATTTATCTTGACCTGCTCGGGGACCACTACACCACGAAAGCAATCGGACGCAATAAAAAAAGGAAAAAAATCGTTTTCGGATGGTATGGTGGAAAATTCAGTCACCTGGAATGGCTGCTGCCACTCCTTCCCTGCTGCCATCATTATTGTGAACTATTTGCCGGCTCAGCGGCAGTCCTGCTCAATCGCTTCCCTTCACCTGTAGAGACTTACAATGATATCGATGGGCAAGTTGTCAATTTCTTCCGCGTATTGAGGGAACAACAGGAAGAAATTACCCGGGCAATTGCTCTGACGCCCTTCTCAAGAGAGGAATTTTACAAGGCAATTTACGAAACTTCAGATGATATTTCCGATCTTGAGCAGGCGCGAAGGTTTTTTGTTCGAGCACGGCAGGCACGTACAGGATTGGCGCAGACTGCAACACTTGGAAGGTGGGCAAATTGCAAGAACACATCCCGTGCCGGGATGTCAGGTGTTGTTTCACGTTGGCTTGGCAGTGTTGACGGGCTACCGGAGGTTGCGGAACGCCTTGCACGGGTACAGATTGAAAATAGACCAGCCCTGGATGTGATCAAACTATACGATGGTGAAGATACGCTGTTTTATTGTGACCCGCCCTATTTGCATACGACTCGCGGCGACGGAAAAGCCTATGGTTTTGAAATGGACAATGAAGAACATATTCACCTGTCTGCAACATTGAACAAAATCAAGGGCAAGGCAGCAATTTCCGGATACAGGTGTGACTTGATGGATACCCTGTATAACGGCTGGACAAGGTACGATGCGCCTGAAAAGCACGCACACTCCATCAAAAAAATACGCCAGGAATGCCTCTGGATGAACTACTGAGAGCCATCTGTGGGTCGCTCGATAGACTATGAAGAAGCCCGAGAAATTCTGGAAGAATTGTTTGGGCAAATGGAAGTCGCGTTTGTAAAAGAGTCCTCTCCGGCTGTGTGGGAGGAAATCGGTGGGACTATTGAAACGGTAATTGGGTCTAAAACGCAAGCCTACCGGGAAGTACTGATTGGGTGCGCCATTGCCCGGATTCTTGATCCTTTAATAGACATCAGAAAAATTTACGTCAACCAGGGTGATGACGCCTTTAATGGCCGAACTTTGGATGAGAGGGTAGTCAACCCATTCTTGCACGAACACGAAGTGCCGAGTTCAAAAGGACCTTATCTTTCAGTATTTCGTCGGAATGTCAGTTTGAACAAAGACACTGGTAAAGGGGTAAAGGACAAAGCCGGTTACACTGCTATGCTGGAATTTATTGCCATTTTGGAAAGTTCCGCTCAGTCATCTGCGAAGGAACTCCTTTCATCCCTTTTGTATGGCCTGATAGAGCTTCGAGACACCTCTACTATCACTCTGTCCCGCATTCAGAGGTTGAGCATGGAACAATACGGAGCGTTGATTGATTCCATGTTGGCGACCCCCAGTGGGGGACTGATTCCGGTGTTATTGGCTGTGTCTGCATTCAGCGCTATCCGTGACACTTACCTGCTTCCATGGGATATCGGATGGCAGGGGATCAATGTGGCAGACAGTCCTTCAGGCGCGGGCGGGGATATTACGATAAACAGGGAAGGGAAAACTGTTATCTCCATTGAAGTAACGGAAAGAACCATTGACAAACCGCGGGTCATCTCGACTTTCAATACTAAAATCTCACCCCATGGAATAGATGACTATCTTTTCTTTTTCTCGGCAACCGAACCAACGGATGAAGCGCGCTCGGCAGCCCGCGCCTATTTTGCCCAAGGCCATGAAATCAATTTCCTGCCCGTGAAGGATTGGCTCATTACGGTATTAACAAGCCTGAGTGCACAAGGCAGGACTATTTTTACCAGTAACTTGTTGACACTACTGGAATCAAAAGATACCCCAGCGGCAATAAAAGTGGCATGGAATGACTACGTAAGGAAACTCGTTTCATAGAGAGAGTGACTGTCTGACTGAAAGTTGCTAATGTAGTAGCTCGCCGCAATCACCTGTCAGGAGAAGAAATAAGAGATAGTTATGGCCGGATTCTTATTGGATTACACACGCTACCGCGTCCCAACAGACGATAAATTTTCATTGGGTGATATCGGCCCGGGGGATAGCCAGGGGCTGGTGAAGGAACGGGACGGGCAGGAAGTGGAGGAGCGGCTGGCCCGGGTTCAGGTCCGTCTTGACGAGTTGCAGCATCGGCTGTTTGCCGAGTCCAAACAGGCGCTGCTGCTGGTGTTGCAGGCCATGGATACCGCCGGCAAGGATAATACCATCCGCCGCGTCATGGCGCCGCTCAACCCCATGGCTTGCCGGGTGACAAATTTCAAATCACCGAGCGGCGCGGAACGGGCGCGGGATTTTCTTTGGCGCGTGCACTCGCATATTCCACGCAAAGGCTCTATCGGTGTTTTCAACCGCTCCCATTACGAGGACGTATTGATCGCACGCGTGCACGGTCTGGCTCCGCCCGACCTCATTGACAAACGCTACGACCATATCAATGACTTTGAAAGAATGCTCAACGACCACGGCACCCGCATCGTCAAGGTCATGCTGCATATATCCAAGGACTACCAGCTTAAACGGCTGAAGCGGCGGCTGAAGCGGACAGATAAACACTGGAAATTCCTGCCGGATGACTTACGCGACCGGGAACGCTGGGATGACTACATGGAAGCCTATGAGATTATGCTGCAACGTTGTTCCACTTCTTACGCACCCTGGTACGTCATCCCCGCGGAAAACCGTTGGCTGCGTAACCTGATTATCAGCCAACTGCTGCTCGATAACCTGGAAGACATGAATCCTCAATTTCCCGAACCACAATTCAACCCTGATGATTATCCGCCAGAAGCAATCACTTGAGGAAATAGGGAGCATGACGTTATTTCCATATTTGCCACAGAGAACAGAAATGCAAGACAGCATTGTTACGCAAATTCACTTGCTGCGGTCAGGGCTCAATCGCAGAACTATCAGCCTTCGCGGCCCACTCTATGAACTCTGTGTCCTCTGTGGCCAACCAGAAACCTGATTAATCCCGAACGAACTCCGTCCCTACTCCTGCATCAGTGAGGATTTCATTGATAAAGGAATCGGCGTCTCCCCTGATGATATGGGACTTGCTGACGCCGCGTCCCAGGGGTTCGAGACAGGCCCTGACCTTGGGGATCATGCCGCCGTGGATGACGCCGGATTCGATAAAAGCCTCGGCCTGCTGCCGGGTGAGGGTGGGCAACAACGCACCGTTGCCGTCCTTCACGCCGTCCTCATCGGTCATCAGGATCAGTTTCTCCGCCCGGATTTCCCCGGCGATGGCGCTGGCGACTTCATCGGCATTGACGTTGTACCCCGGGTCGCCGTCCTCCAGTCCCGAAGTAATCGCGGTGACGATGGGGATGGTTTCCGCGGGCAGCTGGTCCAGCAGGGACGCATCCACGCGTTCCGGTTCGCCCACGTAGCCGAGTCCGGCGTCTTTCTGCCTGGAACGCACCAGGCCGCTGGCCCGGTCGAATATCACGCCCCGGTATCCCCGGTGGGCCACAGCATCCCGGATCACGCGGCTGATATCCAGGAACACCTCGTTAGCCAGGTCCAGGACTTCACGGGAAGTCACCCGTAGCCCGTCCAGCTTGCTCGGTTCCAGGCCGGCGGCCTGCATGCGCCGGTCCAGTTGACTTGCGCCGCCGTGCACCAGGATGACGTCGATGTCCAGGCGTTTCAGGAACACGACATCGCTGACCAGCGCGGGTATCAAGCGCTCGTCCTGCAATATCGAACCGCCGATCTTGAGCACGAACTTCCGGCCCTGGAAAGCTTCCAGGTAGGGAATGGCCTCCCTCAGGGCCTGGCCGTCAAAATCATGCTGTTCGGCGAGTTTCCTGGCCGTTTCCAGTAAGACGAGTTTGTAGGGCATGCAGGATGGAAAAGAGAAGTGGCGATTAAAATATGCCTCTGATTATATTATCGAACGAAGCCTATGACAAACGGGAGAGTGCCAGACAGTGCCAAGGCAGGTTGGGAAGGTATTTTCAAGACACGCTGTAAATACATCCATGTACGTTCATTGCGCCCTTCCATGGGCGCAACCCTTCGGGCGGCTGGCGCCGTGCAAATCGTCTGTCCTGACGATTTGTCCCTTCCAGCCATCCATGGCTTCCAGAGGGTCTTGACAAATCTGCCTGGAGCAGATTTGGACGCCCGAAGGGCGCCCGTAGGGGGTGCACCAAGGATGGTGCACATCAAACTGCCTTCCCAACCTGTCGGTGCTCGATAGATGTTAATATGACCCCATGAAAAAATACCTGCCCATTGCGATAATTTTGGGAGTTGCCGCCATCCTGGGGTACCTGATTGCCATGGACGACGGGTCGAAAACGGGTGATACATCTGCATCGATGGCTGATTGCAGGGGGGCGGCGGAACACGGTGAGATGGTCTGGATCGAAGGTGATAGTTTTACCAGGGGGGCGACCGGTTTCTATCCCGATGAAGGTCCGCCGGAGGAAATCCGGGTCGGCGGTTTCTGGATCGACCGGTTTGAAGTGACCAATGCGCGCTTCGGTGAATTCGTGGACGCGACCGGTTACGTTACCGTGGCGGAACGGCAACCTGACCCGGAAGATTTCCCCGGCATCGACCCTGCCCTGCTGCAACCCGGAGCCGTTGTATTCACTATGCCCACGGACCCGGCCGGCAACCTGACCCAATGGTGGCGCTTCGTTCCCGGCGCCAACTGGCGCGAACCCGGCGGGCCCGGCAGCTCTATCGAGGGGCTGGAGAATTACCCGGTGGTGCATGTCACCTACCAGGATGCAAAGGCCTTCGCCGAATGGCTGGGGCATGACCTGCCGACCGAGGCGCAATGGGAATACGCGGCCCGGGGCGGCCTGGACAAGGCCGTGTACGCCTGGGGTGATGAGTTCCTGGTTGACGGGCGGCACCAGGCCAATACCTGGCAGGGGGTATTCCCGGTAACGAACGCGGAGGAAGACACATTCCCCGGCAGCGCCCCGGTGGGGTGTTTCCCCGCCAATGGTTACGGCTTGTACGATATGATCGGCAACGTGTGGGAGTGGATTGACGACTGGTATTACCCGGTTTACGGTACTCAGGGGAGCGGCGGCCATGACCCGCGCCAGCCCGGCATGCCGGTAAAAGTTATCAAGGGGGGTTCCTACCTGTGCGCGGACAATTACTGCCGGCGTTACCGGCCTGCCGCCAGGCACGCGCAGGAAACCACCCTGGGAGCGGCGCACATAGGCTTTCGAACCGTGAGGAATGCAAACTGATATGAAATTTGTTACTTACCTGCATGACGACAAACCCGGCTGGGGCCTGCTGGATGACGGGGTCATCATTGATTTGAGCCATTTCGAGCCCTCCCTGAAAGCCGCGGTCGGCAATGGCAGCCTGGCAGATGCCGCCGGCGCCGCGGCAAACGGCGAAACCATGCCCCTTGACGAAATTACCTACCTGCCGCCGATACCGGACCCTGCGCGGATACTCTGCATCGGCCAGAATTACGCCGCGCACCGGGATGAAATGGGCGGGGACAGGACCGCGCACCCGCTTATTTTCACCCGTTACCCTTCCTCGGTGTCAGGCCACGGCCAGACCCTGGTCAAGCCGGTGGAAAGTGACGAATACGATTATGAAGGGGAACTTGCCGTCGTCATCGGCAGACCTGGGCGGCGCATCAGCCCGGAACAGGCATTGGACCATATCGCCGGTTACAGTTGCTTCATGGACGGGTCGATCCGGGATTTCCAGGTGCATACCACGCAATACATCCCCGGCAAAAACTTCGATGCCTCCGGTTCCTGCGGCCCGTGGATGATCCCGGCCGGGGAAATGCCGGACCCCAATGCCGGTTACCGGCTTGAGACCCGCCTGAACGGCGCCACGGTCCAGAGCACCACGACGGACCTGATGCTGTTCCCCGTGCCGGTTCTTATAGCCTACCTCTCTACGTTCACCACCCTGGAACCCGGCGACATCATCGCCACCGGCACGCCCGGCGGCGTTGGTTACAAACGGGATCCCCAGCTTTATATGTTTCCCGGCGATCAGGTAGAGGTGGAACTGGAGGGAATAGGTACGTTGTCGAACACGATTGAAGGGAATTAGGAGAAGCTCTGACTTAATCAGAGGTTCCTGAGAATTCTTAATTCCTGATTCCCGTGGGCTCCAGTTGCGGCGCGCGCAACAGGTATATCGCGACGCAGGCCAGGACCAGCGGGACCGCGAAGACGATGAAATTGACGCTGGTTGAATAACCCATGTTGATGAGCACGCCGCCCAGGTATGGGCCGATAATCGCGCCCGTCCGGCCTGCGCCGATGCTCCAGCCGACGCCGGTCGTGCGGATTTCCGTGTGGTACAGGCACGCGGCGGAGATGTAGAAGCCGACAAACCCTCCCAGTACGCAAAAACCCAACAGGAAGGCCAGTATCAGCAGCAGCCCCACCTCGGGCGGCGAAAATCCGAAGGCCAGCATGAAACCGACGCCGCCGGTGAAAAACCAGATGATCAGCGGGCGCACGCCAAACCGGTCGGACAGGTAGCCCAGGATGCAACCGCCAAGGAACGCGCCGAAATTCAACGCGGTGCCGATATAGATGCCCTTGTCCACGGGCAATCCGGCGTCAACGGTGATCTTGGGGACCCAGCTGAACAGGAAATACAGGGTCAGGAACGCCATGAAGAAACCGCACCACAGCAGCAGGGTCCAGTTACGGTAGTCCGGGGTCAATATACTTGTGACCGAAGGCTTTGCCACAACCGCCGGCGCCGCCGGCATGGTTTCCAGTTGCGGCCATTCCATGCGGGCCAAGATCCGGTTTATCCTGGCCAGGGCGTTCCGGGGCTGCCGCGAGGAAAGAAATTCCAGGGATTCCGGCAGAAAAAGATATGCCAGGAAGGCTGCGGCAAATGACAGGGCGCTGCCGAAATAAAATACCGCGGACCAACCCGAATATTCGATCAACCAGACCGCGGCAAACCCGCCGACCGTGGCGCCCAGCGGATAACCCACCTGCATGAATCCCACCATCAGGCTGCGCTTCCTGGCCGGGGTGTATTCGGCCGTCAGGCTGGTGAGGCTGGCAAGAATGCTGCCGATCCCCAGCCCCGTGATAACCCGCATGGCGATCATCTCCACGGCATTGTCGGTCATGCCTGTTACGGCCATGCTGACGGCGATGGCAAGCAGCGAGAGCAATATCATCGCCCGCCGGCCTATGACGTCCGTGTAAGGGGCGATGAACGCCGCGCCCAGGGTCATGCCGATGAGGCCGGCGCTGAAAATGATACCCAGCACGTAGGGTGTCAACTGCCATTCCTGGGAGATGGTGGGCGCGGTAAAGGCGATGGCCAGCACGTCGAACCCGTCCAGCATGTTCAGGGCAAAACAGCCCAGGACAACCCGCAGTTGCAGACCGCTGATAGGTCTTTCGTCAATGAGTTGACGTATGTTTGACCGCATTTTCAGATTAGAATAACCGCGCCTGCAAACTTCAGGCCGTAATAGTTTATCCGGTAAGGCATGATAATATGGTTGCCTGCACGCATGCGGGGACTGTGCGCGGCCGGGTTTTCAATAATAATCGGACAGTTATAGTTATTATGATCAGGACATTTGAGGGTATCACACCTGTTATAGCCGCTTCCACTTATATCGACGAGGCGGCCGTCGTCATCGGCAACGTCACCATAGGAGAACATTCCTCAGTCTGGCCCACGGTCGTGATCCGGGGCGACGTGAACACAATCAGCATCGGGGACAGGACCAGCATCCAGGATGGTTCGGTTCTGCACGTCAACCACGATGCCGATGACAACCCCGGCGGCGACCCGCTGACTATCGGCAGTGACGTGACCGTGGGCCACAAGGTCATGTTGCACGGCTGCACCATTCAAGACCATTGCCTGATCGGCATGTCCTCAACCGTCCTGGACAAGGCGGTGGTCGAATCCCATACGATGATCGGCGCAGGTAGCCTGGTCTCACCTGGAAAAGTTCTGGAAAGCGGGTATCTTTACATGGGCATGCCGGCGCGCCAGGTGCGTAAACTGACGGATGAGGAGCTGGCCTACATAGATTATGCCGCGCAATTTTACGCTCGGCTGAAGGAAAAACACCGTGTTACCGACGATTGATACCTGAGAGAAAAACCATGGACCTTGCCAAGCGCAACCTCATCGACCTGCAGTCATATATCGCATTCCTGGAACGGCACAACCACCTGGTCCGGGTGAAAAGCGAGGTGGATCCCGCGTTCGAACTGGCGGGCATCGCCCGGAAATTCGAGGGCGGCAAAGCCGTGCTGTTCGAGAACGTCAAGGGCCGGGATTACCCGGCGCTGCTGGGGCTGTACTGGAACCGCGATTTCATGGCGAAGTTCTTCCAGACCACGAGCGCCCGGTTGCCGTTCGTGCTGGCGGACGATATCCGGGCCTGGCGCAAAAATCCCATCGAGCCCGTGATGGTGGAACGGGGTCCTGCCAATGAAGTGATTGAGTCCGACCCTGACCTGGACATACTGCCGATTCCGCACCACGCCGAGGGTGACGGCGGGCGTTACCTGACCTCCAGCGTGGTTATCGCCAAGGACCCGGACACGGGGGTGCGCAACCTGTCCATTCACCGCATGATGGTCACCGGGAAAACCCGCTTTACCCTGTTGCTGGAGGAGCTGGGCCACCTGATGGACTATTTCAAACGGGCCGAGGCCAAAGGCCAGCCGCTGGAACTCACTGTCAATAACGGGTCGGACTATGCCATGAGCATGGCGGCGGCTTCGCCGGCATCCGCCGCGCCCATGGAAATGGATGAAATCGGCATCGCCTGCCAGATGCATGGCGCGCCGGTCAGGTTAATTGAAGCTCAGACGGTGGGGGTGGAAGCCTGGGCCGATGCGCAGTTCGTCATTGAGGGCAGAATATTGCCCGGTGTGCGGGAACCGGAAGGCCCCTATGCCGAAGTGACGGGCTACTACGCGGGAATCGATGACCGCTGGGTGTTTGAAGTCTCAGCCATCACCCGAAGGCAGAAACCGATCTTCCATTCCATACTATCCGGCAAGGAAGTTTACAACGCCTACGGCCTCATTGCCGGGGCCGGCGCGTTCGACAAGATTCACAGCCTGGTGCCGGAGGTGACCGCGGTGCATTTCTCCGACGGCAGCGTGCCCTACCACCTGGTGTTGCAGATCGACAAGAAGCACGAGGGCAGCCAGCGCAACGCCATCATGGCGGCGTTCGTTTCCCTGGCATTCGTGAAGACGGTCACCGTGGTGGACACGGACGTGGATATCTACAGCCTGGCGGACGTGGACTGGGCGGTGCAGACCCGCTGCCGCTTCGACCGGGACCTGCTGCCGATACCCGACGGCATCGGCCACCGCCTGAACCCCATGGTGGAGGATGACAAGTGGACCCGGCTCGGCATCGACGCCACCGTGCCGATGCCGCGGGAGGACAAGTACCGGCGGGTCACCATGCGCGAGGTAAACCTGGACGTTTTTGATATCGAGGGCAATTGATCTTCTTTCAAGAATCCCGGCGTTTTACACTTGTCCGGTGAAATAACCTGATGCGTCTTTCCTGGAATGAAATCCGCGTACGCGCCGCCGGCTTCGTGCAGGAGTGGTGTGATACGGTACGCGAAAGCAGCGACACCCATAGTTTCTACAACGACTTTTTTGAAATATTCGGGGTTAAACGGCGCTCGGTCGCGCGCTACGAACAGCAGGTAAAGAAACTGGACAACCGCTCGGGGTATATCGACCTGTTCTGGCCGGGGGTGTTGCTGGTGGAACAGAAAAGCGCTGGCCGCCAACTCAAAGACGCTTACGACCAGGCAGGTGAATACTTCGACGCCTTAAAAGAAAGCGAACGTCCTCGTTACATCCTGGTCAGCGACTTCCAGAGTTTCGAGTTGCATGACCTGGATGAACGCAGCACCCTGGCTTTTCCACTCAATGACCTGCCAAAGCACGTGGAGGCGTTCGGCTTTATGCTCGGGGTGCAGCGCCGCACCTTCCGCGACCAGGACCCGGTCAACATCCGCGCCGCCGAGCTGGTGGGGCGCTTGCACGATGCGCTCTACGAATCGGGTTACCGCGGCCACGACCTGGAGCGATTCCTGGTGCGAGTAGTGTTCTGCCTGTTTGCCGACGACACCGGAATCTTTGAGCCGCGCGACAGCTTCCTCGACTTCATCGAAACCCGCACGGGGGAGGACGGTTCGGACACAGGCGCCCGGCTGGTGGAGCTGTTCCAGGTACTCGACACGCCTGAAACATACCGCCAGACAACCCGCGACGAAGACCTCACCCGGTTTCCCTACGTCAACGGCGAGTTGTTCAACGGGCCGCTGCGTATTCCCGCGTTTGACGCGGCCATGCGCCAGGCATTGCTTGATGCCTGCCACTTCGACTGGTCGAACATATCACCGGCGATTTTCGGCGCGTTGTTCCAGTCCATCATGGACCCGAACGAACGCCGCGCCATGGGCGCGCACTACACTACGGAGAAGAACATCCTGAAAGTGATTGAGCCATTGTTCATGGACGACCTGCGCACTGAGTTTGCCCGCCTGAAATCGCGCAAGGACAGCCGCCGCCTGACCGGGTTGCAGGACTTCCAGAGGAAGCTGGGGCAGATGCGCTTTTTCGACCCGGCCTGCGGCTGCGGCAACTTCCTTATCATTGCTTACCGGGAATTGCGCGCGCTGGAAATTGAGGTGTTAAAGGAAATCTACGACAAAGGGCAAAAAGACGCCTTGGCGCAAGACCTGTCACTCATCGACGTGGACCAGTTCTACGGGATTGAACTGAACGAATTCCCGGCTCGCATTGCGGAAACCGCGCTGTGGATGATGGACCACATTATGAATAACCGGCTCAGCCTGGAGTTCGGGCAAATTTACGCACGTATCCCGCTACAGACAGCGCCGCATATCGTTAATGGTGATGCGTTGGAAACAGACTGGGAGGAATTGCTTCCAGCCAAAAAATGCTCCTTTGTATTCGGCAATCCGCCCTTCGTGGGGGCCAAGTTCCAGACGCCAGAACAGCGTGAGCAGGTGCGCCGAATCGCGGTATTGAGCAAAACCGGCGGCACACTTGACTACGTGACCGCATGGTTAATTAAGGCGGGAGAATATGTGCAGGCTGGCAAAGCCCGTATTGGATTTGTTTCAACTAACTCGGTTACCCAGGGTGAGCAGGTGGGGCAGCTTTGGCCAGTCTTGTTCGACCGCTGTCAACTGGAGATTGCCTTTGCCCACCGTACCTTTGCCTGGGGGTCGGATGCGCGGGGAAAGGCGCACGTGCACGTCGTGATTATCGGCCTGGACAGACGAGACGATGCACAGGCGAATAAACGACTGTTCAGCTATCCCGACATCAACGGTAACCCCGAGGAAACCGATCATGCCGTGCTCTCGCCTTACCTGTTTGATGCCGGGGGGCTTGGAAATCCGCACCTGACAGTGCATGAGGAAAGCAATCCAGTCAATGGATTTACAAAATTAGTCACGGGGACACAACCGCTTGAAGATGGGAACCTGACGTTTTCACTGCAAGAAATGGAAATATTTATCGCGCAAGAACCGGCTTCACGTGATTTGTTCCGACCTTTTCCCGGCGCTCGTGAGTTCATCCGAGGAGACCAAAGATGGATATTACACACGGCAGATATTTCCCCATCGGAACTGAAATCATTGCCGCGTGTCTTGGAAAGACTCAAGCGTGTTCGCGAGTTTCGCGGGAAAAGCAAGAGACAGACCACAAAACGACTGGAGCACTATCCTTCCCAATATGGAGTCACTGTGATTCCGGAAGAAGCGTTTCTGATTATCCCACAAGTCAGTTCGGAACGTCGGGAATATATCCCGATTGCATGGATGGAACCTCCTGTTATTCCGAGTGAAAAACTAAGAGTGCTTCTTGGCGCAACAACACCGATATTCGGTTTGCTGACATCTGCCATGCATATGGCCTGGATGCGGGCGGTAACGGGCCGGTTAGAGAGTCGTTACATGTATTCTGTTGGCGTCGTCTATAACACCTTCCCGATACCGCCGGGTTTTATGAACGGAGGCGCAGACTTCTTAAAACTGGAACCACTGGCACAAGCCATCCTTGATGCCCGCGCTGACCATCCAAACGCGATATTGGCCGAGCTTTACGACCCCGACCTCATGCCGCCAAACCTGCGCAGCGCGCACCAAACTCTCGACCGTGCCGTGGACCGGATATACCGTAAATCAGGCTTCGCCTCCGAACGCGAGCGTGTTGAACACCTGTTCATGCTGTATGAAAAGATGCGAGCGCCGCTGGAGGCTGAGATGAAGGTGAAACCGAAACGGAAAAGAGGGCAATAAGTGAAATATTAACCAATGAGAGCACATCAGAAATCAACTGCAACCCCTATAACTTAGCATAATATTCTTAAGGGAACCTCTATAAATAGACCATTTCAGGTCTGATCGGGTTCTTTTTCAATATA
>JAPPLI010000211.1 GCA_028819495.1 Gammaproteobacteria bacterium
AGATCCTGTTTGGAACAGACGATCAATATGTATAAAAGTGTGCGGTTGCCCTGCGACTGCGGCAGCGGCACAGGCCGATGCTATTGTTACCAGAGACAAGAATGTGCTAAGCATATCATCCTACGGTAAGATACAAATTCTTAATGAAACACAGGCAATGGAACTTATAACAGGCAAACACGAGACTATCCCATGACACAAGTAACTCTCCAATTGCCTCAGTATATGCTGCAAAATGCCCAGAAAAAGGGGTGGCTGGACAATAATGTTCTGGCGGAAATTTTACGAGACCATTTGGAATACAGGAAAAACCATCCTGAATTGAAAAAAAACGCCGACAAGATGACCAACGCCGAATTTGAGAACCTGATTCATGCTGAAGTAACCGCTGTGGTGAGTTTAAACAAGCAGGGCGGATAATGAGAAAAAAGCAGAAGGTTTCCTGTCTTTAATTCGGGGGTAATATGGCAACTCAAATACAGAACCGGACAAAGCGCAAACAGGGGACGGCAACCAGTGCATTCGGGACGCCTGGCAGAATCAGTCATGATTCCTCGAAATTCTACAGTGCCAGGCTGTATAAGGGACTGAACAGTGAAGGAAAAGTAAACTATATCGAAAACGAAATACTCCCAGAATATTTGAATGAAATTTTCTGTAAATCAAGCGAAGTTATGGACGAACTGCCTGACTGTAGCATTCACCTGATGATTACCTCGCCGCCCTATAATGTTTCCAAAGAGTACGATGAGGATCTGAGCCTGGAGGAATACCTGGCGTTGCTCAATACCGTCTGGCGGGAGACCTGGCGGGTCCTGGTTCCCGGCGGCCGGGCCTGTGTCAACGTTGCCAATCTCGGGCGCAAACCGTATATCCCCTTGCACGGTTATATTATCGAAGGTATGCAGGACATAGGATATTTGATGCGCGGGGAGATTCTCTGGAACAAGGGTTCCAGCGCCGGTCCATCCACCGCGTGGGGTAGCTGGCAGTCCGCAGCAAACCCGGTGTTGCGGGATGTCCACGAGTATATCCTGGTGTTTTCCAAGGACTCGTTTTCAAGAAAACGGGGAGACAAGGAGAACACAATCAAGAAAGAGGAATTTCTCGAATGGACTAAAAGCGTCTGGGATTTCCCGGCAGTGTCAGCAAAAAAGATCGGCCATCCGGCACCGTTCCCGGAAGAACTGCCACACCGGCTGATTCAATTATACTCGTTCAAGGACGACGTGGTTCTCGACCCGTTCGCCGGTAGCGGCACGGTCTGCCTGTCTGCCTTGAAGGACAAAAGGAATTACGTGGCTTATGACATTGACCCGGCATATATCAAACTGGCTGAAACAAGGATTTCGGCCTATAGAGACCAGGTTGATATTTTTGATTACAAGCAATAAAAACTTGCCTGTGGGCATGTATGTAGATTACGAAAAAGTGGAAGGCCTGAAAATACAGGCGCTGAAAGAGCGCGTGCAACGCGCGAAAGCAGAGATTGAAGCCGGAGCGACAACAGGGGGCGACGCTTTTTTCGATGAATTATTAACTGAAGCAGGCGATTAGTATGGCAACGTACCGTACTTGGCTATCCGGCTTTTTTTAGCGGTGGGATTTTTTCATGAGTTTGCATCGAATGCCACAAATCCCAGTTCTTTTGCAGGTTTAACCAGAAATCTGCGCCGGTTTTTAATGCTTCACCGAATGCCAGCGCGGAATCGGCAGAAACGCCCCTCTTGCCGTTGACGATCTCATTGAGCCTCGCATATGTCCAGCCAAGATGAACCGCAAATTCCTTCTGGCTGACGCCAAGAGGCTTCAAAAATTCTTCCAGGAGCATTTCCCCGGGATGCGTCGGAGGTCTGTTTTTGGGCAGCATTTTATGATCTCAGTATAACCGTCAGTGGTAATCGGTCTACATTAGACTTCAAGGATGAACCTATGGCAAGACCTCTTCGAATAGAGTTCCCGGGCGCGCTCTACCACAGTACTTCGCGCGGGAATGCGCGTGCTGATATATATTCAGACGACGCCGATGGTTGCCGATTTCTTGAAAAGTGTGCATTGTGCGACCTGACCCCGTGCACTCGCGGCTATCGGTTACTCGGTAAAAAGCAGAGCAGTTTCTATCGGTTCAGGGACACCAGACTTTCAGTCACTTCTAACGATGCCCTATCTTGCAGTCTGCTTGATTTGGATTCATATGAAATCTGACCGTTACCAATTGACTTTCCCAGATTTCAGACTATAGTATTGTTATCAACTGTTGATAAGTTAATACATGGATATCATGGATATCGGCCTGCAAGTGTTGTTGGAGTTGAATGGAACCGAATATACGGAAGAAAACGGCTATTGGTACAAAATAGCGGCATGGACAGTAGAGAAAAGTCCGGAACGGCCACACGGGATCAGGTATAACCTGACGTTACACAATAATCGTAATGAGCGAGTTATGGGTTTCGATAATGCTCATGCGCCACACGGAAAGAGGCGCGGCAGGTATAAAGGCCGGATCGTCGAATATGATCATACTCATTATCACAAAAACGACCCCGGAACCCCTTACAGTTTTGAGAGTGCCGAACAGTTGTTGGAAGATTTCTTTAATGAAGTCACAAAACGAATACAGTCTGATATCTTTGATTGAAGAGGTAACAAGCATGACTGATTTGCACGTGGGTATTATGCCGAGAGAGCGGTTTCAGCAGCGAGTGTTGGACATTGCGAGCGGTCGTGTTAAGCCAGGTCGCAGAGAGCCGAAAATCTGGTTCAGTTCGATGAAATCATTCAGCGAGGTGTTGAGTGATAACAATGTCCGGTTACTGAAAATGATTGCGGAACAGAAGCCTTCCAGTATCAAGGAACTGGAAAAACTGAGCGGACGAAGGAGCAGTAACCTGAGTAGAACGTTAAAAACGTTTGAGCGATATGGCCTGGTTGACCTGCAAAAGGTTCCCGGCAGCCGAGCGATTTTGCCCGTTGCCAAAGCTACCGGCGTCAGGCTGAGTTGTGACTTTGCTTCGTATTAGTTTATTCGTGCTGTGCCAATGCCCAATTTACGTGTTCGCGTAACAGAGGTCTGTCTTAGAGTGATGTTTCTGGCTGTCAAAACGCAGTTTAAGCCTTAGACTAGGCCAATATTCAGCTTTTTATATAGTCAAATCAACAGGTTATGTTGGTCCGACCCCATAAGTTAATGCAAGCGCATTGACATAGTAAGCAGATTGCATTACTCTTGCGGTCAGTTCAGCAAATCAGTGGAGATCGCCATGTCGTTTGAAAATCTGCAAGTCGAATCTACCTTGACCGATCGGTATCAGACGACCGTGCCGGAAATCGTCCGTCGGGCGTTGCGATTGGGAAAGCGCGACAAGATTCAATTTTCGCTCCGCTCCAATGGGGAAGTCGTGCTTTCCCGCAGTGAGCGACCCGAGGAGGACGATCCGGCGCTCGGCGCCTTCCTGGAGTTTCTCGCCCGTGATTTGGCCAATCACCCGGAACGGCTTGAAGTTGTCGACCGGAGTTTCATGGATCGAATCTTTTCCGTCGCGGGAGATGTTGACATCGACCTGGACGCGCCGCTTTCGGTTCAAGACGAGTGAATGAAAGCGACCCAACCATTCCGACATTCAACGGCTGGGCGATCTATGTGCATCCCATGTTTCGTCGGCAATTGGATGAGCTGTCAAACCAGATCAGGATTCTCAAGCAAAAGGAGCCGGCCGGCTATTCCAGGAAAAACGCCAACAAACGATTACTTGCGATAAGAAAGTTGATGTTCGATGTCATTCCGCAGGATCCGGCCCGCGGCGAGTTTCGCTTGGGAAAAACTCTTGGTGATCAATACAAGAACTGGTTTCGAGCCAAATTCTTCCAGCAGTACCGGCTGTTCTTCCGGTTTCACTCCAAAGCCGGAATCATAGTGTACGCATGGGTAACCGGAGAGGAAAACAAACGCGCGTACGGAAGCAGAACCGATGCGTATCGTGTTTTCCGCCAGATGCTGGAAAGTGGAAAAGTTCCGAATAATTGGGATGAGCTACAAGGCGAATCGCTTCCGGACGGAATTGCCGAAAAGGTTCGGTAGTGTGTCGCCGCATGTTTTGTCGCAAGCGGGGGTCGAACCAACAGCTGTGACTTTGCTTCGTATTAGTTTATTCGTGCTGTGCCAATGCCCAATTTACGTGTTCGCGCACCAGGGCGGAGCGGTGGTCCTTGCGCCGGTTCAGGGCGTTCACGACCGCTGCCGAGGTGGGGGCGTTGCCCAGGGCGACGGCGACATTGCGTAACCAGCATTCGTAGCTGATGCGCCGTATCGCGCTACCTGCCGTCTTTTCAAGAAATTCGTCTTCACTCCACAGGAAGCATTCGACCAGGCCCACTTCATCGAGTTGGTGGCGCGGCTGGTAATCCGGCTCTGAGGAATATTGCGCGAACCTGTTCCAGGGACATACCACCTGGCAGTCGTCACAGCCGTAGATGCGGTTGCCCATGGCGGCGCGGAACTCCTCCGGGATAACGCCGCGGTATTCAATTGTCAGGTAGGATATGCAACGCCGGGCATCCACCCGGTACGGGCCGACGATGGCCCGGGTCGGACAGATGTCGATACAGGCCGTGCAGGCGCCGCAGTGTTCCCCGGCAAACTTCTGGTCCGTCGGCAAGGGCAGGTCGGTATAGATTTCCCCGATGAAAAACCAGGAGCCCGCTTCCGGGTGCAACAGGTTGCTGTGTTTACCGATCCAGCCCAGTCCTGCGTTGCGCGCCAGCGCTTTTTCCAGCACCGGGGCAGAGTCGGTGAAGACGCGGTAACCGAACGGACCGATGGCGGCTTCTATCTGTTGCGCCAGTTTTTTTAACCGGGCGCGCATGACCTTGTGGTAATCCCTGCCGAGCGCATAGCGGGATATGAATGCCCGTTCCCCGTCTTCCAGCACTGCCTCGGCGGACTTGGTTTTGGCAGGCAGGTAGTCCATGCGCGCGGAAATGACGCGCAAGGTACCCGGCCGTAGCCGGTCCGGCCGGGAACGTTTAATGCCGTGGCGCTCCATGTAAGCCATCTCCCCGTGCATTCCCTGTTCGAGCCAGTTCAGCAGGTGGTCTTCGTCTTCTGATAGGTCGATACCGGTAATACCGACTTGTTGGAAGCCGAGTTCCTTACCCCAGGTCTTTATGGCTGTTGCAAGGGTTTCAGTTTCCACGGGGCAGGATCGTTTGGTAAATCGTGGGGTCAGAGTAAAAATTCTTCGAATTTCTTACTCTGACCCCGGGTATCCAGATTTCATGGCAAGGCCCGGGACAGACCCCCGCTAACAACATGCGGGGGCATGTTTTAAATCTGTCTCCTTTTCCTCTAGAATAATCGTGGAACATGTTCGACTTTTTGAATAAGTGGTATAAACGGTATTTTACCGATCCCCAGGCTGCCCTGTTAGTTATTCTTCTGGTGGTCGGTTTTGTCGTCATGTATTTCATGGGCGGCATGCTGACGCCGCTCCTGGCGGCCGTCGTGATTGCCTATATGCTTGAGGGGCCGGTCAAGAAACTGACCGGCAGAAACATCTCCAGGGTCCCTGCCGTTTCACTGGTATTTTTACTGTTTATCCTGGTGATGGGTTTCATCGTCATCGGCCTGTTGCCGATCCTGTCCGGGCAGGCAAGCCAGTTTTTCCAGGAATTTCCCGGTATGCTGAGCCGAGGCCAGGAACTGTTGCTGCGCCTGCCGGAGCAGTATCCCGAAATTATTTCTGCCGAACTGGTTAACGAGATAGTACTTGCCCTGCGCCGCGGGGTCGGTGATTTCGGCCAGGGGCTCGTGTCCGTTTCAATGGCATCGATCCCTGCCATTATCACGGTTCTGATCTACCTGATCCTGGTGCCCTTGATGATCTTTTTTCTGATGAAGGACAAGGACGCGGTCCTGAACTGGGTGAGCCGGTTTCTGCCGAGCGACCGTACCCTGGTCAGTCACCTGTGGCAGGAAATGGACGCACAGATCGGTAATTACATACGCGGCAAGGTCTATGAAATAGCGATCGTGGGGGCGGTCTCGTACATCGTTTTCAAGTCGTTCGGATTGAATTACGCTTCCCTGCTGTCCATCACGGTGGGTTTGTCCGTATTGATTCCCTACATCGGCGCCGCGGTGGTAACGCTGCCCGTTGCGCTGGTGGCTTATTTTCAGTGGGGTTTCGAACCGATCTTCATCTGGTTGGTCGTAACCTATTTCATACTGCAGTTCCTGGACGGCAACGTCCTGGTGCCTATCCTGTTTTCGGACGTCGTCAACCTGCATCCGGTAGCGATCATCGTCGCCATACTGGTGTTCGGCGGGTTATGGGGGTTATGGGGCGTGTTCTTCGCCATACCGCTGGCTACCCTGGTCAAGGCCTTGATCAATGTCTGGCCTACCCGCGAAGAACAGTTGCCGGAAGGATAGATGGGGTCAGAGTAAAAATTCTTCGAATTTCTTACTCTGACCCCTGAGTCTCAAGGGACAGACGGGACTTTCGGGGTCGGAGTAAGAATTTCGTCAGAAATTTTACTCTGACCCCTGAGTTTCAAGGGACAGACGGGGCTTTCGGGGTCGGAGTAAGAATTTCGTCAGAAATTTTACTCTGACCCCTTCATTCGCAGGGTCAGAGCGCTTTTACCGCCTCAAGCACCTCATTCACGTGCCCTTTTACCTTGACTTTGCGCCACTCGTCCCGAAGCCTGCCCGCCTCGTCTATCAGGAAGGTGCTGCGTTCGATGCCCATCACTTTTTTGCCGTACATGTTTTTTTCCTTGATGACGTCGAACAGCGTGCATAACTGTTCCGCTTCGTCTGACAGCAGGTCAAACGGGAACGATTGGTTCGATTTGAATTTTTCGTGGGACTTTATGCTGTCCCTGGAAACGCCCAGTATAACCGTGTTACGCCCTGTGAATGCTTCGATATTGTCCCGGAAATCCTGACCTTCCAGGGTGCAACCGGGTGTACTGTCCTTGGGGTAGAAGTAGATGACCACGTTTTTTCCCTTGAGGGCCGACAGCCTGATGGTTTTCTCACCGGTGGCCGGAAGTTCGAAGTCCGGTACGGTATCGCCTGTGGTTATTGTGCTCATATAATGTTCTCCGATGGATGGGGTCAGAGTAAAAATTCTTCGAATTTCTTACTCTGACCCCTTATTTCACCGGTTCGATGATTGCGTCCAGGTTCAACTGGTCGCAGAATTCGAGGAAATCATTGCGCAATGACGAAATGGAGATCTCCACCGGGACATGAATGGTCAAATGCAGCGAAAACATCTCGGTGCCGGTGTGAGACGCCTCGTAGGTCGTCGTAGATAAATCGCGGATCTGGATCCCGTTATCCAGGATAAAGCGGGTTATCCGGTTTACCACGCCGATGCGGTCGCTGCATACCACGTCGATGGCGTACGGCATGAGGTTTTTTTGCGACTTGTTAAGTTCGGTCCGGCGCATGTTGATTGATAAGTCTACTTCCTGTCCCAGCCTGTTCAGGGCGTCTTCAACCTTGACGACGGCATTCCAGTTTCCGGACAGGAGCAACAGCATGGAAAACTCCTGCCCCAGGATGGTTATCCGGCTTTCCCTGATATTACAACCGGACTCCGCGATAGCGCCGGTCAGTCGTTCCGGCAGGGCAGGGTCATACTTACCGATTACGGTCAGGGCAAGGAACTGTATCATTGCTGTGTTCCGGGTGAGGCGTCCTTACGGGGTAAACGCATACTTTATTATCTTGTCATCAGCGGGTCGGACAAGTACCATGTCCGTCTTATTATACAGAAACGGACATATTTCCCCTATTATATGTGAAATGGAACAGCTGTTCCCGCTAAATGCCGGGGTCAGAGTAAAAACCCATCGGAATCTGCGCTTTATCGTACATCTCGCGGGTTTTTACTCTGACCCCACCTATTACAGAATATGAAAGCCATGTTTACAGGTAGTCTTGTCGCTGTCGTCACTCCCATGAAGAGCGGCGTCGGGCCCGATACGCCGTTGGACGTGGAGGGCCTGGAGCACTTGCTCGAATACCACGTCGAGCAAAAAACCGACGGCATCGTCGCTGTCGGCACTACGGGGGAATCGGCTACCCTGATGCCGGAAGAACACTGTCACGTCATCAAACGGGTCGTGGAAATTGTCAATAATCGTGTGCCCGTCATCGCCGGCACCGGGGCAAATTCAACCATTGAAGCCATGGAACTGACGGCCTATGCAAAGGAAGCCGGGGCCGATGCCTGTCTGCTGGTGACGCCGTATTACAATAAGCCGACCCAGATGGGCCTGTATGAGCATTTCAAGGTGGTTGCCGACAGTGTTTCCATCCCGCAGATACTTTACAATGTACCAGGGAGAACGGCCTGCGACATGTTGCCGGAAACCGTATCCAGGCTTGCCGGGGTCGATAATATCATCGGCGTCAAGGAAGCCACGGGCGACCTTGCGCGGGTCAAAACGATACGTGAAGATTGTGGAGACGATTTTCTGCTGTTGAGCGGCGATGATGAAACAGCTTGCGATTTTATGCTTATGGGTGGCGATGGCGTGATTTCCGTGACCGCCAACGTGGCGCCGGCGGCAATGCATGACATGACGCGGTTGGCAACGGCCGGAAACCGGGACGCGGCAAAGGACCTGGATGCAAAACTGCTGGGGCTGCACCAATCCCTGTTCCTGGAATCCAACCCGATACCCGCCAAGTGGGCAGTGCAGCGCCTGGGCCTGATTGAAGACGGTATCCGTTTGCCCATGACCTGGTTATCGGATGAGTATCATCCCCGGGTCGAGGCTGCCATGAGACAAGCAGAGGTAATGTAATTTATGAAGAGAGAGCTTCCAACCGCTGCGGCATGGGTGTTCGGGGTATGTTTCCTGACGTCCTGCGCTTATATGCCGGATATCGGAAAAATTCTTCCCGACAAGAAGAGTGAATACAAAAAAAGCGAGAGCATGCCGGACCTGGAAATCCCCCCGGACCTGACTGCCGACGCCATAAACGATTCAATGAACATCCCGAACGAAGCGCCGGTAACCTTGTCCCGTTACAGAAACCCGCGTACGCCGGGAAGTCCGGGAGTGAGTATCGGCACTACGGAAGCTGATGAGCAATTATTGGCCTTGGCCATTCCGGTAAATCTGCTCTGGCCGGACCTGGTTGAATTTGTTGAATCGAAAAACTATACGATTGAACTGGAAGACTCGGAACTCGGCGTGCTCGAGACGGGCTGGTCGCAGGCCGATGAACAGACAGGCCTGCAATACCGCTATAAATACAGGATTTTTGCGGAACCCGGGGACACTGCGGATGCTTCCGTGCTTATAATCAGCCAGGAGCGCCAGACCCGGCTTGATGATAACTCGGACTGGCTAGACCAGGGCAAGGACACGGCACTTGAAAGGCAGTTTGCGGCTGATCTCAGTCTGTTTATCGGCCCCGGCGAACCTGTCGCCGAGGCTGCAACAGCCGTTGTCTCGGGCGCTGACCCCGGCGCTGTGACCCGGAGCGGGCCGGGTAAAAATCTCCGTGTTGTCGACGCAGGAGAAGGCAAGATGTACCTGAGCATACCCGAAGCCTTTGAACTGGCCTGGAAAAATACCGGGCTCGCCCTGCGCAACAGCGGGCTGCAGGTCGTCGGCGGGGACGCGGACAAAGGTTTTTACCTGGTTACGGGCGGCGCTCCGCAACGCCGCGAGAAGAAAGGCTTTTTCTCCAGGCTGGCTTTCTGGAAAGGTGACGGGAACGCCGATGCTTCCTGGCAGATCAACCTGACGGGGGTTGGCAACAGGACCGAGTTGATCGTAGTCAACGAAGATGACGAATGGGAAGCAACGGATGATGCCGCCCGCATACTGGCATTAATCCGCGACCGTTACCCGGTCAAGTAATTCGAGGTCTTTACGATTTTGCTCACAAAACGTATCAATTTTTGATACTTTCAGAAAGCGAAATCGAATTCTGAACGCATTACAGCCAAAGATCTCATCCAAGAGATTCGAGACGACCCAGCCAAGCGCAGAATCCGGGACATTCGTTTCTTAATTTATCCAACCCGATTTCACGTGCCAGAGACGGACCGTGCAGTGTTTTGCGGTAGCCGGGGAGCAGCTTCAGGATACGCTTGCCTGGCGCTGTCTCCGAACTGTCATTAATCTCCTCGGGCGTGCCGAATTTTGCTCTGATCTTCCGAAGGTCAATCAGAGGAGCCTTATCCCATACGCTTTTGAATGCGTTTACATCAGAGAACAACAACCCTTCAAACTCGTAAACCTGGACGTACGGGAATATTTTTCTCTCGTCGAATTGTTCAATGCTATTCTCAATTGCCTGTACGAGCATATCAGGAGACATTTCCTTCTTACCCTTAAATCCGTAGAAATCCACCAGGGAGGTTACGGCATCGAAACTATATTGAAGAGAGTGCAATTCACGCGAAAGCCCGTCAATTGTGGCATTGCCACCACCTTTAACACTATGCCGCGCCCGACCAAGCAGCACAGGAGTTACAAAGACATCTCTGCTACGCAGGTGGTCCGCAAGAACCTCCTTAACAAATTCTTCCTCCGTTTGTCCTTCTACGGAGATAGCCAAACGTATCAAGGTCTTCCACCAAGCAGGTTCTTCTGCCAGAGTTCTCCGACACTAAATTGGTGCAGCCAGTCCTGGAGCGCCTGCACGTTTTGAGTGCGCAACTCGGTTCGACCTTCTACCATTTCCAGTACAAATAATTGATCGAGTTCAAACGTGTCAACCATCAATGGCGACTGGGTTGCTACGATGATCTGACGGTCCTGAGCCAATGATTGTATCATCTCGCCAATTAGCATGACCGCTTTGGGATGCAGGCCTAGCTCCGGTTCATCCAGCAGCAACATATCCGGTAGCATTTCCACCGGCAGATTCAGCAATGTGACAAGTGCGAAGAAACGTAACGAACCGTCTGATGACAGATGTGCTCCGTAGGTTTTGTCCGAGTATTTGGAACGCCAACGCAGGGCCACCTTTCCGTGTTGTTCCTCGATCTGAAAGCTGTCGAATCCCGGCAATACGCGCTGCACGTGGTGGCAGATTCGTTCATATCTCTGCAGATCTTCCTGTTCCAGCCAGTACAGGATGGCAGGCAGGTTGCCGCCGTCGCTTCGCATACGGCTATGATCTCCTGCATCCCACTTTTTCATAAAGTTTGATGTAGCAGCCGTATTATGAAATTGATAAACGTCGCAATTCCGTAACAAACAGGTAATTGTTCGAGCAG
Organism: Gammaproteobacteria bacterium; assembly: GCA_028819495.1. Lineage (GTDB taxonomy): Bacteria > Pseudomonadota > Gammaproteobacteria > Eutrophobiales > Eutrophobiaceae > JAAXHV01. Next base: position 11,262 of record JAPPLI010000211.1, read on the forward strand.
TTTGCTTATTGAGTTGTGGGGCTTGATCTGTATAGGAGGATTGCGCAACCTCGACAATCCTTGCCTCTTGGCGCCCATTTTCGAGATATTGCCAAGGAGCTTCACTATCAATTATCTTTCGATTAAAGCGGAATGCTTCTTGTGTGAACAATAGCCGGTCCGGGTGGGCATGCGTAAGAGCAAACTGGTAGTCGTTTCTTCCTTCTTTAGTTAGTATGGTTATTTCGGCGTTGAGTATTGGCGTCTTCTCACTGCCGCCGTGCAGTTGATCACCTGCACCGCCCTGTAATTCGATAAACTGCGCAAGCCGCCGCGATTTCAACATCCAACTCAGCATCTCGAAGAAACGAATAAAGTTTGATTTCCCGGACCCGTTTGCGCCAATCAAAACATTCGCTCCTGGTTGCAGGTGGAACTCTATGTCAGCAAATGAGCGGAAACCTTTTATATGAAAATGTTCAATATAGGGTCGGTCGATCATAATGAGGATTTTACCATTAAATGATTAAAGCTCTGAACCAACGTGCGCAGACGTGGGGTATTAATTGATAGGAAAGTAGCGTAACTCACCCTATTTCATTTTCGCTTTTCAGCTTAGTTTTTTCTGGAGTGCCCGATTATCCGCCGCCGCTTGCGCAACTGGCGCCTGGTGAGGGTATTCCGGGACCCCTTGTAGGGATTATCGCCGTGCTTGAACTCGATAAATACCGGCGTTCCCGTCAGGTTCATTCTTTTGCGGAAATGATTGGCTAAATAACGGCGGTAATGCGCCGGGATATCCCGGGTCTGGTTGCCATGGATGATGATGCGGATAGGGTCGTATCCTCCCAGGTGAGCATACTTGAGCTTGATGCGCCGGCCCCGGACCATGGGCGGCGGATTTGCCGTCAATGCTTCGTTCAGGAAAGCAGTGATCGTTGACGCGCTGAAATCGCGCCGCCATGACCGGGTAATCCTGTCGATGCTGTCGAACAGTTTCCCTACTCCCGTTCCATGCAGCGCCGAGATGTGATGGATGCAGGCATAATTGATAAATCCGGTTTTTCTGTCCAGTTGCCGCCAGATAGTCGATTTCTGCTGATGGCTGAGTCCGTCCCACTTGTTGACCGCGATAATCAGCGCCTTACCTGCCTGGTTGATCATTCCAAGCAAGGTCTGGTCCTGGTCGGAAATGACATCCCGGGCGTCCGTTACCAGTATCGCGATTTGGCATGTTTCGATGGCTTTCAGGCTTTTGATGACACTGAACTTTTCAATTTTGTCGGTGACCCTGCTGCGCCTGCGAATACCCGCCGTGTCAATGATCAGGTAATCGGTGTGCCTGCGCCGAAACGGCACCGCGATACTGTCGCGGGTCGTGCCCGGCAATGCCGAAGTCAGCACCCTGTCTTCCCCGGTAATCCGGTTCAGCAGGGTGGACTTGCCGACGTTGGGCCGGCCGATGATGGATACTTTGACGATACCGGGTTTTTCTTCCGGCAGGGCGCCCTTTTGCGGAAAGGAATCAGAGATGGTCTCCAGCAGCCTGTCAATCCCGTCGCCTGTTTTCGCCGAGACGGGAAAGGGCGGGGAGAACCCTCCGATGGAATGAAACTCGGCGGCTGCGTTTTCCGGACCGATCCCGTCGATTTTATTGACTGTAAAAAAAACCGGTTTTGCCAGAGTCCTCATGGTTTCGGCCAGTTCCAGGTCCCCTGCCGTCGGGCCTGAACGGCCGTCCGTCAACCACAGGACGGCATCCGCTTCATCGATTGCCTGTATGGTTTGCCCACTTACCGAATCGTGCAGTTGATCGGAATCACCAGGGCTGCCGGCTATTCCGCCGGTGTCAATCAACAGGATGGCGGAATCATGCAGGTCGGCATAACCGTACTGCCTGTCCCTGGTAACGCCGGGCTCATCCGCGACCAGCGCCGAGCGGGAGCGGGTCAGGCGGTTGAATAATGTCGATTTCCCGACGTTGGGACAGCCGACGATGGCAATGACAGGAGTCATGGCAACAGGGGGTCATCGGTAAGTGTAAGCAGCCAGTCTGCCGTCGCTGCAATAAGCGTAAACTATATTGCCCACTATAATAGGTTTTGCAATAACAGGCTCCTTGCAGAGTCGTGTCCTGGCCGTAAACTGGCCGGTTTTCTTGCTGATCCAGTGCAAATAACCTTCCAGGTCGCCTACAACGATCTGATCGCCGACGGCGCCCGGCGCGGTGACCGCGCGGGCATGGAGGTCTTCCTGCTCCCACAGTACCGAACCGCTGAACCTGTCCAACGCCCATACATGGCTGTCCTCGTCGGTCACGTAAATGTTTTGTTCATCGGCGCTGAAACCGGCATAGGAAGACAGGTCGTTGCTCCACAGGATACGGCCGGAATCCAGTTGCACGGCCGCCACGTGGCCCTGAAAGGTGGCGATATAGACGGTGCCGTCCACTATGGTCGGTTGTGAATCAATATCCACCATACGTTCCAGTTCGGAACGCCCCCGCGCGGCAGCAATACTGGTCTCCCAGAGTAGTTTACCGGTGCGAACGTCCAGAGCGGCCATTTTCCCGCCGTCAAACCCGGCTACCACAATGCCGCTGTCAATAGCCGGCGTGCTGGTGCCCCTGAGTGTCAGCGGCGGCACCGTCCTGTCATAAATCCAGAGCCGTCTTCCGTCGTCACTGTCAATACCGAATACCTTGCCGTCGATGGTTCTCACGATAACGATATCAGTATCCCTTTGCGGCGCCGACAATACTTCGCTCGATACCCTGGTGCGCCACAATTCACTGCCGTTTTCAGCAGACAGGGAGACGACTTCTCCTTCCATGGAACCGACCAGGAGTGTGTTTTCCCCGTAACCCGGCCCGCCCGTTATGCGGATATCTTCGTTCCTGAACCAGCCTGACTCCCCGTCAATCGATTCTGATGCGTCGATTTTCTTCTGCCACAGCCGTTTGCCGTTGGTCGCATCCATTGCCCCGATGCTCCCGGCTGAATCGACCACGTACAGGCGCTGGTTGACGACGACCGGGGCAAGTTTCAGGTACTGCTCGTCCGTGCCAACCCCGTTATTCTTTTTCCAGAGTTCAATGACGTTGATGAGCGGCCTGAATTCGACCAGTGGATTGGGAGGTTCGGCATTGTCGCTGCCGCCCTTGAAATAATTTGTTACTCTTTCCGTTGCCGCGCAGCCTGACAGGATTGCGGCAAGAATAAGCAGGGTGATATTTCGCATGTCCAGGTTCCAGTGACCAATAACTATACATAACGACATAAATAGCTTCTCACTATAGTTCGTCATTCCGGGCTTGGCCCGGAATCCAGTAGACAAAACTCCTTACAGGGAAGGTTTGTTTTGACTGGATTCCGGGTCAAGCCCGGAATGACGAACAGAGTGTGATGCCTGCCCGATATTGTTGAGCTTGAGTTCAAGGGTGGAAACGTCACGTCCGTCTGCGAGTAACTTGTTGATCGCCTGCTGATAGGCAGCGCGCGCCGCTTCGGTATTACCCTGCCTGCTGCTGATGTCTCCCGACAATTCGTCATAAACGGCCGCGAACGCGCCTTGTTCCTGCCGCTTCGAGAGCGCGTTTGCCTGGTCCAGTTCATTCCGGCTGATGAGAATCCGGATCAGCCTGGTGCGGATAACGTGAGAAAGTGACTCATCTCCGGTTTGTTCCAGGGCCCGGCGCAGGTGCGTTTCGGCAGCAGCCAGGTCATCATCGTCCACGGCCAGCCCGGCGAGCGACATCAGGGCAAAAACACCGTACGTGGTGTTTTCGTATTCCGCCAGTATCTTATCAGCGGTTTCCCGCGCCCCTGTCCGGTTTTCGTTCTGCAACGAAGCTATCATGTCCGAATACAGGGCGGATGCGGCCTCCGCGCTTTCAATCTTTTCGCCCTGCCAGTAACGCCAGCCGAATATCCCCGAGACGCCCAGGGTCAGGCCGAGTACAACGGATAACCCGTTTTCACGCCACCATTTCTTGATCTCTTCGATCTGCTGCGCTTCAGCAGTGTATACGTCCAAGGGAACCTCCTGAATGACAAAAGACTGATTATACAATATTCCCGCGACATCTATCCCCCCACCAGCCGGGCGGGTGTGCCTCGAAGTGTGGTCAGACCCCTTACTGCCGCGCAATTGCAGGGGTAAAATTTCTGGCGGAATTCTTACTCTGACCCCGAGAGTCCCGTCTGTTCCGCGGCGCCTGGGGTCAGGGTAAGAAACTCGCCCAACCACCGGAACCAGGGCAAGAAACTCGCCCAACCACCGGGGTCAGAGTAAGTGTCGCAGAATTTTTACTCTGACCCCATC
>JAPPLI010000027.1 GCA_028819495.1 Gammaproteobacteria bacterium
GTATTTCATATCAGGTTCCGGTTATTTCGATGACGATACTTATGCTGTCCCACCCTGTGTTCCTGCCGGCGCTTATGCTGGCCTCGTGCAGGTAGCCGTGCAGCGCCGCCTGCCGTAATTGCCAAATCCATGGTTTCAGGGTAGCGGGAGCGGGATGTTCAAAACTGATCTCAACAATGCCTTGCGCCGAGTCACGCTTCTGGTTGACGCTGACAATGGTGAAACGGGCATTGTTTGCGCCGGCAAACTGCCGGTATTCTTCGAAACTGGTCGCCAGGGGAACCGGGTCTGCAGTTTCTCCCGCGGCGGGTTGGAACAGGGAGGAAGTCATTGCCCACTTGTTTTTTTGTACGGAAAACCGGCCTTGCAAGCGCCCCGCGAGGCTGTGCAGGCGTTCCAGCGAAAAGGACTGGACGTAGCTGCCGGTGGCGCTGGTGTTGTATCCGCGTCCGGCCTTCCTGACGCTGACGTTTTCCAGGTTGTACGCCAGTAAAACCGAGAAATCCGTAAGCAGCGCGGCCAGGGCCTCCAGGTCTTCGTCGATCTGCCGGGTACTTTCCGGCCTGGGGAGAGGCGGCTTCTGTATGGTTTCCCGTATCCTGGGCGTCTCCACGCTTGCCATGAACAGGTAAATCAGCGCCGCGCCGGCGCAGGGCGCAAGCGTCAGCAGGACAAGCTCCGACAAACTGTAACCCCGCCGCAGCAGGTAGGGGTTGTTCTTGCCCGGTTCAAGATTGATATACAAGTCCCTGAGGGCGATATGGTGTTGCGTGAAGGCCTTGCTGAGCTCGCCCAGTTCTGCCACCTGGCACTCCAGGGGGTTGTTTTTGATCAGTTGGATGCACTCTTCAAAGGGCAACAGGTCCTCTTTTTCCACCAGGATATAATCCGCCTGTACCCGTATGGTCGCCAGGTACACGGTGTTGTCGAAAGGCAGGAAAATGTAATGCCGGCCGGGACGTATGTCCGTGTGAATCCACTTCACGATCTGCGCGGCGATGGAAATGGCCTTGCCTTCATCGAAAAAAATGAAGCCCTCGGATTCCAGGTAGTATTTTTTCTTCAGCGCGCCCAGGCGTTTGTTCACGTACAACCAGCCGCGGCGCTCTTCCGGCAGGGTCTGGCTTTCCGCGTTCAGACACAGGTCCAGGTCCCGCGTGCCCAGGCTGACGGTCTCGATCATGACCTGAAGCTCCCCTGGATCAGGAACAACGTCTGTGTCAGGCGTTTGCCGCCGGCTGCGGAATTGCCGGTCAGGCGGTTGAACGGCCACACCGGCAACAGCCCGGAGCGGTCGGTTCTCACTTCCAGCTCTTCCCGGTGGGTGGAGGCCAGCAGCACGGTCTCGCCATCCTCTATGCTTACGTCGAAAATGTTGTCGTTGCCGGAACTGATCGGCAGCACGCCGGAGGTGCCGGCGATCTGGTAGGTGTCCATGGCATCGATCTGGGCCTCGTTGATGACGATGTGCAGGGCAATCAGGTCATCGGTCAGGGTCGGCAGGATATTGATGGCCTGGCCCGTTTCCAGTTCGCCGATTTCCACGGTGGGCGTGGACAGGCTGGTGCCGCCGGCGTCGGTCTGCTGGATGCTGGTGCGCTCAACGTAACGGTGCACGCGGTAGTTGCGGATGGTCACCAGGCGGTTGTTATAGACCAGTATTTCCTTGCTGTCGTCAATGGAAATATTGCCTACCTGGGCCAGCGCCCGGAGTATGATTTCCGATGAATTCCAGGGGCTGCCGGGATCGTCGATTTTAAGGCTGAACACGCCGCCGCCGGCATTGATCCGGGCGCCGCTCAGGTTCTGCGTCAGGTTGCTGAGGTTGGCGGCGATGCTGGCATTGCGCACCACGGACAGGTCCACGTGTTGTTGCGCCAGGTCGGTCACGTCCAGGCGCACCACGGTGATCTTGATATTGGCCTGACGGGTGACGGTTTGCAGCCATTTCCGGTAGGCATCATCGAACAGGACAATGCGCTGCGGCCGCGCGGTAATGGACAGCAGGTTGCCGGTGGAACTGATGCTGTAGCATTCCTGGTCGTTCCAGGTATATGTGTCCATCTCCCTTGACTTGTCGTCATCTTTATCGCTCTCCTGTTCACAGTAACGAATGCCCAGGACAGTGTTGACCAGTTGATGAATATCGTTCTCCGCGGACAACTGGCTGCTGATGTTGTTTTCATAACCGCTTGCCTTGTTCTGGTCCTGCCCCAGGTTGTTGCTGCTGACGTTGATGATATTGTTCCCGCCCCCGTACAGTGGAACTTCATATTCCCTGGTGACCATCGGCGTGATCAGCAGGATGCCCTGGCGGAATTCATACCCCACGTTGGCTTGCAGGCTGATGGCTTGCAGGTGGTCCTCCACGGTAACGGCAAGCGGGGTGGAACTGACCGGCGGATTGTATTTCTTCGGCAACGCGTACGCGACCGGATAACCCGGCGTCAGCCGTTCCAGGGTCTCGCGCAAGCCCTGGTTCCGGTAAGTAGCCCGGAAGGGACGGTAGAGCCAGGCTCTTTCCCCGGGCACGTCAACCCGTTTTGCACGTGTGTTGATGGCGCGTACGGTTTGCTGCTCTTTCAGGAGCTGGCGGTGGCGTTCCCTGGCGTCGCTGATTTCCTGTTCGCGTTGCCTGATATTTTCACTGCAGGCCGGCAGGGCCAGCGCGGCCAGCAGGCCCGCCAGCCGGCAGGCGGTAAGTGTGTTCAAAATCAGTATGTGTATCCTGTCAGTCATTCCGGGCTTGACCCGGAATCCAGTCAGTAAACGTTCCTTGTATAAGGAATAAGTTGCCCACTGGATTCCCGCATTCGCGGGAATGACGGCAGGAGGGAGCGCGGGACGGAGATTCCGGGCTTTCAGATTAAAGTGTGCTGTTTTCATCATGGAATTCGACGCTGTTGTCTTCATTGATAAGGGTCCTGATCCCGAAACGGGTACGCAGCAGATCGATCAGGTCCAGGTGGCGTTCGGGCAGGGGTACGTCGATATCCTGCAACAGCCGGTAGTCGGCATACCTCCCGGGCTCGCCGAGCTTCCAGGAAAATTCGTCAAAACCACACCCCAGGAAGTACTCCCGCACCGTTGCGGACAACATGGCCCGGTTTCTGAATTGAATGGAGTGGCAGAAGTCCTTGTCTTCAGCGCCTGCGGGCGGCGGGTCGGCAGCCGGGGTTTCGTCGGCGGACGCTGGATAGGGGACAGATTTAAAATCTGTCCCCGGCGGCGGGTCAACAACGGTCAATGCCGCGTAATTGCCAGGCGCAATGTTCCCGTCCGCGGTAGGGCCAGGCTGGTCCAGCCGTTCCCAGGACGCCGGGCCGGCGGCAGCCCCAAAGGTCTCAACGCCCAGGTCGGCAAAGGCAACGCCCGGCTCGCCGGGATTTCTCAGCCGGAACGCATACAGCTTCCTGTCCCGGTCCAGGACGACTTGCCCGTTCCGCCCCATGAGCCGCTCCATCGCCACGGACACAGGCACCGGTTCATTATCGAAATTACCGATGAAACTGCGTTGCGCGATGAGCTCGGCATGGCTGTCCCGGTAGGACGGGCGGTAGGAGTGGGGTTCCAGCATATAACTCACGGCCCGGTCCACGGTGTTTGTCCCGTCGGGATAAACCATTCGCACCTGCACCTCGGTGACGGGCAGGGCAAGCGGCTGCGCCCGGGCATTGCCGAAAGACATCCTGAAGTTATCCTGTAATGCCTGGACCCAGGAACAGGCGCCGCACAGCGCCGGCAACAGGCAGGCGAGGAGCGCCACGGGCCGGAACGCGCGCCGCCCACCCTCGGACGCCATTACCGCGCAGGCAGGAATCCGGCGTACCGGCGTGTTCCGTATGGTTGCGCGCGCTGTCATCAGCGTTGACTCAGGAGGCGCTGGTACACCGCTCTCCAGGGCCGGATATACACGTCCTCGGAGACGAACAGCCTCAGCTTGCGGCCGTAATCAAGGGATTGCGTCGGTACCAGGCCTGCATACGGAGCGGCCAGGTCGGCGCCGGCCTCGCGCAGGGCCTGGCCCACGTCGGACTCAAAGGTCGCGCCGGAACCGCCGCTGCTGTAATCCGCCCGCGCAGTTTCGCTGGACAGCAGGGCAAACGCCGCTGCGCCGCCGAACCGGGCCAGGAAATGATAATTGGTCCTGCCCTTCAACGCGCCTATTCCTTCGTGGTCGAGAGCCTGGCTGACGAACTTGATCTTGGTGCCGTCCGGCCGGACTATCCAGCGCACGGACAGGGCCATCCGATTGTTGATAACGCGGTTCGGATGCGCCGAGCCGGTCTGTAATACCTGTCCGGTACACAGGGAACCGGCCGGTATCAATACATGTCTCTGGGTAACGTCCATGACGTTCTGTTCAATTCGGCAACGGTAGGGGCCGGCGTAGTCGGATATGATTTTCTGGTCCAGCTTTGCGTGCATTACAGAACCGATGGACAGCAGCGCGTAGTCTGTGCCGGGAGGCCGGGACAGATCCGATTCCGGATAGCCCGCCAGGTTGAATAGACGAGCGTTTTCCTGCGAAGCGTCATCACCGGTCGCCGGATCCTCCGGCGGGTCCTGCAAGACCGTGTATCCAACCCGGGACGGGGGGACGGACTTGAAGTCCGTCCCCAGGTCCGAGAAACCGGCCGTTGCAAACACCGGTTGCGGCCCCGTTTCAACCCCCTGGCGCAACGCTGCCAGGATCGCCCGTTCACTTTGCAGGAATCCACCGTCCGGTTCGGGCGTGTCCTGTGGCGCCATCCCGGGCGCTACGGTAAAAAGCTCGAAATTGAAATCAGCCTGGCGCGATTGGCGCACACGAACGGTTTCATTCTCATCCCATGACTCGAGCGTCGATTTGGTGCCGCTCAGCAATTCCTGCAACACCTGTTCATTGTTATGCAACAATTCATCGGTCTTCTCATTGATATATTCCCTTTGTTCGGACAGGTCCTGCTCTCTTTGTTTCTGAAGGCGCTGTTCCTGGCTTTTGATCTGTTCGCGGAACTCCTGTTCAGGGTTTGAGAGCGCCTGTCTCCTGATCTCCCGTTGCACCTGTTGTTCTATCTGCCTGTCTCCCGGTCCTGACCGGAACAGGGACGCATACACCATCACCACGACAACGAACACCAGTGCGCCTATCAGCATGAACTGGAAGTTCCGGTTGTAGGTCGCCGGCTGCTCCTCGACCTGGTTTGTCTCATTCATGTTCGTCGTCATGGTTTACAGGTCCCGTTGTCCGCGCTGATCGCTATGACGGGTGATAACGATCTGCGTCCTGGCGTCAGCCTTCATATGGATACGGTTGAAGATGCCGGTCACGATGTACATGCGCCTGTTTTCGTCGTAGCGATACTCAATGAACTGTTCCCTGCCGTTGTTGTCGGCAAACAGCGACATGGCGCCCTCCAGGTTGTGGCGCACCCGGATGTAGGTGAAACGCCCGTCATCGTAAACATCGCTGACCAGATTTTTCCCGTAAGGCGGGCGCCCGCCCTTCCAGTGGTAGCCGGTGAACAGTTGCATCCGGTACTCATCCAGCGCCGCGCTCACCCTGTCTGCCGCGTTCTGTTGTTCTTCGTCAAGGCGCAGTTGCAGCGCGTCGAGCTGCTCCCGGTACAACACCGTGTGCTCATCGGCACGCCGCGCAAAGCCGGAGAACGCGCCTTCCGGCAGGAACTCGCCGTCATGAGTAATGACCACACACAGGTCAAAATCATCTTCCGAGCGTTCCACCAGGAAATGGTAGGCGCGATTGCTTTGGGACACCGCGGTGATGGTGGTGCTGCCGCCTTCCTTTGTCCCGGCATCGTTGGGCTTGACGAAAATATGCCGGTTTTCGCCTTCAACGTCCCACAGGTCGCGGTTTCCGGTGACCGGCCTGGCTATCAGGATTTCCGGCAGCTCGATGTGGGTGCCATGGTGCAACCTGGACTTGATGCGGACGTATTTGTGTGGCTCATGGTTGACCAGGCGGCACTGCTCGCCTTCGGCATGGACGTTTATTGACAAGAACATGAACGGTAACATCAGCCCGGCACAAGAGAGCAGAAATAATTTGGTGCAAGGGGACAGAATTAATTCTGTCCCCGCTTTACGCGCAACAGGGGGTTCAGGCCGGATCATCAAGCACTTTCTCCTCTATTATTTTCAGGCCGATGGGGTTTGCCATCAGCACGTTCCTGTCCCTGGAGAGGGTCGCCCTGGGCGTGAGACGCCAGCGCAATGTGACGATGGTCCTCCTGGTTTCCAGTACGCCGTGGTCCGCGGCCGAGCGCAGCAATTCGTTGATGTATACATTGGTTCGGTAGCTGGTGTCATCGGGATGGCCGCCGGCCAGGCGGTCCATGTCGAAGTGGTAGATATTCCTGACTTCCACTTCCCTGGTATCGCAACCCGAACATGCCCTGATCCTGGCCGCCTTGCCCGCGGCGTCAAAACCGGAGGGGGATTTGAAATGTCGCGCCAGTGCCTGATCCATCAGGACCAGCGCAAAACCGTAGTCGTTCCTTACGGTGGCGGGGTCCTCGCGGAACCGGCGGGTGACGTAGTTGCTCAACAGGTGATCGATGGTGGCCGGGAAGAAGTCCGTCTCGTCCTTGTGCGCGAACCGGGTGTCGATAAACCAGGTGCCGTCCGGCGCCAGCTTCACGTAAATCAGTTTTTCATTATTCTTTGCGATGACAGTCACGGCAATGCCGTAGGCCAGTGCACAGATGAACGCCAGCAACAGCACCAGGTTGCCGGCCAGCAGCCTGTTGTTGGTCACCACCAGGCCCGGGATATTGTCCGGGTTGAGGTGTGGAGCCAATCCGTCCGGCACGGCGCCAATCGTTTTTGCGGTCATTTCCATAAAATCATCTCACCAGTCTCGTCGACAGCAGGCAGATAAGTGGGGTCAGAGTAAAAATTCTGGCGACACTTACTCTGACCCCGAAATTCAGAGGGAGCTACTATCATCTCACCAGTCTCGTGGACAGCATGGAAGCCGCCTGGCTGATGGCTCCCGAGGCGCTGACGCCCCCCTGAATCAGGTCGCTTACCACCCGGTCGGTCCTGAACATCGCATACACCGCCACTACCAGCAGTCCCGCATAGCTGAGCAGTTGCAGGAAATCATCGGGGGTCAACGTCATTATTTCTCCGGCGACAATGATCGAATCGAACAGTTCGACGATGATCAAGGTGGTAAAGGCGATGTTGATCTGCGCGACGATGAAATAGGCCACGGAACCCAGCATGAAATTCAGCCAACTGTCGAAATACGGGCTGGCGCGTTTGAATATGAGGAACGGGATGAAGATCGGTCCCAGCACCTTGCCGAGCAGCAGACTCCACAGGCCGACCACCGAGATGATCCAGGACACGGCGAAGACAATAAACAGCACGATGAAGAAGATGCCCAGGAAGATAGCGTCGCGCACGCTGATGGCGAAGTTGGTGAACATGGAAAAGAACCCGGATTTCCCGGCCGCAGGCTCAAAGGTAATTCGCTCCATGATGTGGTTAATCATATCCAGCAGGAACACCCCCGTTGATTCGATGCCTGAAGCCTCCAGGTTCAAAGCCCGGTAGGTGTTCAGGTTTATATCGTCGGACAGTACCGTGGTGATTTCCCACAACAGCGCCAGTACGTAATCGTATGATTGCAGCAGTGACTGGGCGATGAGGATCATCAACACGACGAAGATCACGTCCTTCACTGCCGCCGCGCCGATGGTCCACTTGATCAGGACGATGACCAGGGCAAACACGGTGAACGTGGTCCATTCAAGCTCCGAGAAGCGGTACAGTTGCGTCGAGACGCTTATCAGGTCGTCGGTCAGCCGGCTGGCCTTGTTGAAAAACTCCCCCAGGAAACCGGCAGGGTCGATCGGAGCAGCCAATGCCTGGAAAGGCAGCAACGAAAACAACGCGCCGGCTGTTAAACCCTGTAACTTCATGTGTTAATCCTCTGACCCCACCATTCGCAGGTCGCGCCAGCGGAACGAGCGCGGCGTTGCCGACTGGTTGGCAATCCGTTCCAGTCGCCCTGCTTCGGCGCGGCGCTGGGCCTCCGCCATTGACAGCGCATGCATATAATCGTGGTTGGTATGCAGCAGGCGCTGGTTCTGGATTTTATTCAGCGCCTGCAGTTCATCGATGATATGGAAGTTGGTCGTTACCGCCGTCTGCAAAGCGTTCAGGTCGCTCTTGTCGCCCAGGTCGAAATTCTCTTTTGTGATCCCGATCTTGCGGTAACGTTCCATGAGTTCCCGGTTGCCGTCACCGGCGAGTTCCAACTGGTCCCGGTAAGCTTCATAGCGCGCCCTGTGGCGTTGCGCCTGGGCCGCCCAGGGTTCCGGGTCGACACCGGCCGCCGCGAACCGGTGGCGTACCTGGTCGGCCTCCGCCGGCACCCGGTAGAGTTTGTCCACCTCTGCGTCGATGGCGCTTCTGCCGCCGCCGCTCCTGCCGCTCCCGCCGATCTGGGCTATGCGTGAGTAGGGACTGATGCCGTATTGATTCCTGAGGACCTGGAACAGGCCGTTCCAGTCCTTACGCGAGATCACCCGCTGCAAGCCCCTGACCTGTTGCAGGTAGTCATCGTAATGCTTCAGGGTCTGGCTGAACTGCCTGTTGAGCATAGCCAACTGTTCGCTGTTGAGGTTCACCTGTTGCAACTGGGTCTCAAAGTCGCGCAACTGTTGCTGGTAGGCGATGATCTGCCGGGCAATGACGCCGGCATCGACCGTCGGGATGCCTCCGGCATGGGCCGCGCTGATGAGATAACAGCAGAGCGCCGATATAAGGAATGTTATTCTGACTGGATTCCCGCCTTCGCGGGAATGACGAACGGCGGGCGAGGGAACACTCCTTTGTTTGCCATACCGGGCTTGACCCGGTATCCAGTGAAATACTGTCGCCAGAGGCGACTCTTTATTCTGTCCTGTCATCACTTTTCTGTCCTCTGTCCAGCGCCGCTACCGTCTTCTGGACGCCGGTGTCAAAGCCATAACGCTCGACATTGTCGAAATACAGGGTCTGTTCCGCCGGACTGGACGTCGACAACACGTATTGTTCCGGTTCCACGGACAGGATGCATTTCTTCGAGACGTTCAGATCACGCTGGATCAGGTAAAATTCCCGTTTCGGGATCATCCCCCTGATGGTTTCCATTTCTCCCTCCTTCATGTTGAAAATCGATCGGTAGGCATCCCTGTTCAACTCCGGGTCGGCGGTAAAGATGAAGGTCGAGGCGGCGCTGCGTAGCGCTTCCCAGTTTTCGATATTGCCGAGCTCGATGCCGGACTGGGTCCACATGCCGATACCGGCCAGCAGTTTGCCCCAGGTGCGAACCCGATCCAGCAGCAGGGTTCTGGTCAGCTCAGGGTTGGCCAGGATATGGTGGCATTCATCCACGTCGAGCCACTTCGGGCAGGCGCGGATTTCCGGGTTTTCATAGAAACGCAGGACCCGGTAAGCTATCTCCGCCATTACCAGCGGTTTGGCGACGTCGTCGTCCCTGATACCTGCCAGGTTGTATACTGCCACTTTCCTGTCCATGAATCCGATGGCGTCCTGCTGCGCGTCGAACAGCCAGGCATATGCGCCGGTCCCGGCAAACCGCGCCAGCTTCCTCTGCACCGGTCCCGCACAGTGTTTCACCAGTGTCGTCAGGGTCCGCAAGCGGGACGGCAACTTGATCACCTGCCGTAGGGCCCGATCCAGGGCAAGCTGGTCGGCGCCGGTCAGCCTCCGCAGTTCCTCGGAGTCGTTGGCGCCGATCATGGCCACGAGCTGACGGTTCAGGTGCGCAATGAACCGTGTGTCATCGGGACCGCGCGCCTGGGAAAAGAAATTGAATCCCCGATCCTGCGAGCCGTCGAAACGCACGATACCGGCGTCGGCGCCGAACGCATGGGCAATGGGTTCGGAACCCGGATCGATGTCGATGGCCCGGTAGAAACCACCATATTTGGGCCAGTGGATCCCGGTGCAGGTACGCAGGAACGATTTGCCGCTGCGCACCGGGCCCACTCCGATCAGGAAGCCGCGCCCGCCGGCAAACGGCGAGAAGTAATAAGGTGAATCGTCTCCTGACAGGAAGATATATTGCGCTTCTTCGTCCCCCAGGTCTTCAACGGTTTTTGCCCCCTGGGCGGACTTGAAGAACAGCGCCAGGGTGGAGAATTGAGAAGTGTTCAGCGGAATGTCCCGGAAGAACCGTCCGTGGTGGTCGGAGCAGGGCTGAAGGTCGAAGAACACGTCCGGCTGGGCCACCGTCTCCCACAGGATGCTGAACTGGTTCTGTTGCAGGGCGGATTGCAGCCGTTCCGTGGTCTTTTCAAGCTCCTTCACGTCGGTATCGAATACCACCGCATGGGTGGCGACAAGTCCCAGGTTGTCCTTCAGGGAGGCCGCCTCGTCCAGTTCCTGGAACTTCCGTATCAGCGACGGACGGAACACCTGCATGTCCCGATCCTTTTCCGCGCCGTCGTCCAGCCCCTTGATGAAGTCCGCAAAGCTGAGCGTCTCCCGTTCGAGTTCCTTCTTGCGGTTGAAGAAGAACAGCGTCCTGGACGCCTCGCTCATGCCCTTGTAACGAGTGGTCAACACGTAGTTGCCCGGTGTCTTGATCGGCCCCCTGGCGAACAGTCCGGGGGTAAACCGGTCGAAGTTGAACTGTTTCACCGACAGGACACGCGCGTAGGTTTTGTTGCGGTTCTGCAGCCGCAATATGTCCGTGCCATTCATGGTGACCGGTGTGACCTGACCGTCGGAAAGGTCCGTATCGATGGCCTGCGGGCAGTGCAGGCCGGAATCGAGATATTTCACCTCCAGGGTCGCCAGAAATTTCATCACCCGGTAGGTTTCATCAAGGTCAAGTTGCCGGGTCCGGAACAGGCCGCTGCAGTAATTGACGATATCCCGGATCCGGGTTTCCAGCGCCGGCGCCAGCTTTTCCAAGGCGCTGTACGAGGCGCTGCGGGCAGGCCCGTACGTGATGAAGCGCCTGATATGATCTCTGGACTCTTCACTGTGCAGGCACCTGGGCAGGTGGCGCAGGAACAGCGCCAGGCTGGACTGGTCCCGGCGTTCAGGATACATCTCGACGAACAGCACGCAGCGAGCGCCGGCCAGGCGCATCCGGTTCAGGTGCCTTTCCCGGTACCGGTTCAGCGCGTTACACACCGGGTCGGCGCGCCGGGCAAAGGACACCTTGAGATCGCGGTAATGGACGTAATACTGCTGCAGTACAATGGACTGGGGCAGGATATTCAGCAGGTTCCTGATGACGATGGAGAATGCCTCCATGTCCTTCTGCGACATTCCGTCCGGGTCGATGCCGTCTATTTCGATGGCCCCCACCAGGGAGCCTGTATACGAAAGCACAAACCCGTTACAGGGTCTGTATGCGCCATGATAACTGTTGACGGGTTCTCCGTTCATCAAATCCATGCCCTTTGCTATCCGTAAAGGTGGTGGTTCTAACACCGCCGTTGCGCCACCCGGCGTCCGACGGCATCCTATGGATATATCCTATGCCATAAAATCAGAAGGTCAAGACTTTTTTGAAAAATTTTTTTTCAGGCCACAGCAGGTTCCGCCGAATGCCGGGGTCAGAGTAAGAATTTCGCCAGAAATTTTACTCTGACCCCTCAAATTATGCCCCCGCGGGGTTGCATCCAGGGAAGGATGCAATGAGTGACGAACGAGTTTTGGTTCTGGCGAGTTTTGGTTCTGGCTTGGCCAAGCCAGGTTTTTGGGTATGCTATAATTATTTCCTGGTGAAACTATGTCACTGTTCATTACCGGTTTAATACTGTTTTTTGTCGTACATTCCATCTCCATCATCAACGTGGGCTGGCGCGACGCCATCGCTGAACGGCTGGGGACGGGTACCTGGAGGGTCATCTACAGCCTGGCGTCCCTGGCAGGACTGGTCCTGCTGATTTGGGGCTACGGAATCGCAAGGGCCGATCCTGTCATCCTGTACTCGCCGCCCGCCTGGCTGTTCTACGTCAACTTTATATTAATGCTGTTCGTGTTTCCGCTGTTCATGGCCAGCCTGTTACCGGGACGGATCAAGACCGCGGTGAAACACCCGGTATTCGCTTCCGTCAAGATCTGGGCGTTTGCGCATTTGCTGACCAACGGCGCCCTGGCCGACGTGTTGCTGTTCGGCTGTTTCCTGGCCTGGGCGGTGGCCGGGCGCATCTCCATGAAACATCGCAGGAATCGCCCCGTGCCCGGTTTTCCGGAAGGGCCCGCGAACGATCTTCTCGCCGTGGTGAGCGGCCTGTTGCTCTACCTGCTGTTTGTCATGGTCCTGCACGACTGGATGACGGGCGTCAAGGTGATGTGAGCCGCTAATCACCGGCGGCCCTCGCCGCATTCAAGCCGCCATCAATCAAGGACCCGACACTGCTGCCGCCGCATACAAACAACAACTGCCCGCTGATGTAGCTGTTTTTCGGGTCCAGGAAAAACATGGTCGCACGGGCAACATCATCGGGAATGCCGATACGGCGGACCGGTATCATGCCCGCAAGCGATTTTGAAACATCACTTCCCTCGGGGACAACTTCGTCAAACATTTCCGAGTGGACCGGCCCCGGGGCAATGGCATTCACGGTAATGCCATGGGGGCCCAGTTCCATCGCCCAGGTCTTGGTGATGCTGACCAGGGCCGCCTTGGTGCCGGAGTAACAGGTGCGTGTCGCCAGGCCTAAAATCGCCCGTGTGGACATATTGACGATACGGCCGAACTTTGCTTCCTTCATGGCCGGCAGGGCGGCTTTTGTCAAAATCATCGCGGCGCCTACATGCAGATTTGTCAATCCATGCAAATCGTCAACCGTGGCCTCTTCCAATATCTTCGCATTCACGATGCCGGCATTGTTGACCACGGACGTCACCGAATATTTCGCCGCGATTTCATCGGCAACGTCCTGGGTGGCCTGCAGGTCCATCAGGTCGACCGTATAGTAATCCAGGTTGTCGTGCTCGAACCTTGGCGCACGCCGTGAAAGGCTTATCACCTTATAGTCGGCGTCCAACAGGTGTTTGCAAATACTGTCACCAATACCCGAACTGCCGCCGCTTACTACTGCCGTCATTTGTTTCATAGTCATACCTCGTGAATGGGTAATGAAAGATACTCTGAGCAAGGCGGTTCCGTCAACATTCTGAACTCTTTCACCAAGAAAATTAAGGGACACCCATATAACTTTGGTGGGTGTCCAGGAATTACTTGGCTTCAGGGCAACGGTGATTTCAACCCATCAATCCGATAAACCCTTTCAACGTTTTTTGTTACTTCTGCCCACAGGCTGAACTGGTCCGGTCCCATTTGCCCCACCCCCATTGACAACATTGGGGTAAGACGTTATCTTACCTTGTATGAAAACTGTCATCTCATCAAAGGGCCAGATCGTCATACCGGCCGACTTCCGTAATCAGGACAGGATCGTGGCCGGTCAGGCGTTTGATATTGAGCGCGTAGACAAGGGCGAATATCGCCTGGTAGTGGCCGAGCCACCAAGGAATCAGGGCTTGATTGATACACTCCTTGCATGTCCGGTCAAGGGTTGGTTCACACCGGTTGAATCGGAATCTACTGACACAATTGAAGGACCATCGTGACGTGTCTGGTTGATGCCAATGTGTTATGCGAGGCAACCCGGCCTGACCCGGACCCCAGGGTAATCGAGTGGCTTAAACGTAACGAACGCGACCTGGTGGTCGACCCGGTGATTCTTGGAGAAATCCGGTTTGGTATATTACTGGTACCACGCGGTCGGCGACGCCGGCAACTGGAACACTGGTTCGATGAAGTTGCCGGACGCGTTCACTGTCTGTCATGGGACAACGAGACCGGATTACGGTGGGCAGAACTCCTCGCGCATCTACGTTCCATCGGAAGACCGATGCCAGTCAAGGACAGCCTCATTGCTGCAACCGCGCTCACTTATGGACTACAGGTTGCAACCCGTAACCGGCGGGATTTTGAGAGTTGCGGGATCGAACTTGTGGACCCGTTTGTTTGAGGGACAAGGGCGTTAGTTACAAACGCCGACCCTGTCCTGCCTGCCTTAACTAACGCATTGATGATCTCAGGGCCCCGCCGAAGCAGACCGCCTGAGACCACGACACCGTAGCGATACCACGGCCACACCGGGGACAGAATTGAATTCTGTCCCCTACACTGTGTGCATTGTGCGACCTGACCCCATCCTACGTACGCAACTCACCGGATTAATTCCACCACAATATCCAAATCGAGTGTAGCCCAAGCCCGGTCTGCAGTAAGGACGCTGGAGTGTTCTCTAATTGCCAGTGCCAGGCAGGCTCGGTCACCTAACGACAGGCCTGCATCTCTTGTGGCTGATCGCATAAGACCTGTTGCGATTGCAAGGGATTCGTCAAAAGGGTAAATCTCAAGGCCGAATGCCCGGAAGGACGTCAGGGCCTCTTCTTCACTTGCTCCGAGGTCAACGTATCGTGTAATAACTTCGGAGGCGTTAACCGCTGATATTATCCCGTCATTCAATGCCTGTGCCGCAATCTCCGCTCCCTCTTCCTCAAAGGTGATCGCCAGCAGGGCGGAACTGTCGAAAACGATACTCATTCCTCCCCCCACATAGTCCGTCTGTCCTTGAGGAATTGATCGACAATGCTCACTCCCGATTTTTTATATTTTCTCATGCGGGATTGAACCTGTTTGACAGCAATGGCCGGAGAAACCACGTGGAGTTCTCCTGCCTCAACACGAACCGTTACGCGTCCGTCCTCTCCCAGTTGCATCGCTTCGCGCATCTCGAGAGGAATCGAAAACCGGCCGTCCGGCGCAACCCTGAACGACTGCGGCTCGACATCACAAGGTTCAGCGGACAACACAGTCAGCGGAGCCGGTTGCAGCTTATGCCATTCCCTCCAGTGCTGGTACTGCGTATTGGCAGTATTTGCATTGCCATTTTCTGCCGTGAAACGCTCTATGACCTCACGGCGCTTTGCAGGGCGGCCCTTTACGCGGGTAAGCTCGTCAGCAATATCCCAGACCCGTCCGGTTTTGGTGCCGGGCTTGGGACGGCGATATACCACCGTCTGGTCTACCGATAAATTTTGCATGTTTTACCTCCATTTTGTATTGATACTGTAAAAATATCATATAAATGCCATATTATCAACTAGTTTTTCTGATATGATTTTATCAGATATGTCAGGAACAAATTCGTCTTTGCAACACTTCGGTTTCCCGGCCATCCGTGTCTTAAATCACCACCGGCCGCTTGCCGGTCACGTGACTGAAAAACAGCGCCTGCTGTACGTATAGACACAACCGATCAGAAAGTGACTTGATCAAGTTGCTGAACACCAGATTGACTATAGGGCACCTCTAAAAATTAGAGGTGCCCGTGCAGCATAAGGATATGCTGCCATT
>JAPPLI010000219.1 GCA_028819495.1 Gammaproteobacteria bacterium
ACGAAATACTCGGTATAGCGCATTGTACGGTTTTTGAATTCATTAAATTCGAACAAGCCCGCATCATTATGGCCGTAAGTATGAATCCTGAAGTCGATAAATCTGCTAAATCCCTGGCTTATGATTATGTCAATGGGTTTTTTCTTGAAGATCCGTACCTGATTGAATTGAAGAAAATTGAAAAACTGGGGCAGCCGGAATGGAAAATTGGTGACCCGCAAAAAATTGAGGATAATGAATACCGGACAAAGTTCTATGATAAGCCCAGGCTGTTGCATGAGCTTATTCTGTCCTATAAGGATAAACGGCATTCACTGATTGCTACGCTCTACAGACATAATTCGCAAGGACCGTTTACCGGAAGGGAAAAGAAGCGTGCGTCCCTGTACGTGGATTTAAGTCTGAAGCTGCTTAATAAACATATAGAGTTATTAAGTTTCGAAGCGGAAAACACTGAACAGGAGAACAAAACTCCCTATCAAAGAGTATATGAGCTCCTGATGAACCAGGATGTCCTGTCCCCACGGGAAGCTGAAATCTGCGCAATGATACTCGTCGGGTACACGACGCTTGGAATTTCATTAAACCTGGAGATCTCCATTAATACCGTAGCGACGCACAGAAAAAGAGCTTACAAAAAACTTGGAATCGCGACCCAGAATGAACTGTTTTGCAAGTGTTTTGAGGTATGGGATGACAATCTGTCCACGCACAGGAACAGCCTGGATGAATAACGCAAACATTGGCGGTCAGCCATTTCTGTGGATCATCGCCTTTGCAGAACCGACAATTTCGTTTAACACCTGGTAGGGCAGGCGTAAAAGGTTCCCGAAGGGAAGTCCCTTGATATCCATATCTGCAAGTAATTGGTAAGACCGTGACCCGCGTTCCAACTCTTCGCTAAGTAAATGTCCGTGAAATGATGCCCAGGTTACCGGAATTGCCTGGGCATAATGCACGTTAGCGCTCAATTTACCGATATCCGGCGCGTCACCTGCGGAGGTAAAACCGAACCAGCCGCCCCAACTGTATTCAAGATTGACGTCTTTAAGTTGAGGGAATATGTCCCCCAGCATTTTCTTATGAACTATGCTGGACTTGTCGCAATCGCGGCTGGTGAACAGGTTACCGCCGCCGATAATCAGGCGCCTGTCATGTGTCAACCGGTAAAATCTACCCAGGCCTACCTCCAGAACGCCGCAATTCAGTTTCATTACCTGGCTGATTTGCTCGGGGGCAAGCACTTCAGTTGCAGCCATTGCGCTGTAGGCGGGCAGAAATCGGCCTGCTAATTTTGGTTCAAGCTTCCCCAGGTAGGCGTTCGTTGCCAGCAGAAGTTTTCTGGCAGTTACTTCGCCGCCGGCCCCGGTCCGGATAACTACATGTTTTCCCAGATCTTCGAAACCCGTGGCGTGGGTGTTTTCAAATACTTCAACGCCTTCGGAAATCGCCAACCGGGCAAGACCCTGCGAATAAAGCAACGGATGCAGCGTCGGGGTAGAGTGGTTTAAAACGCCACAATAATAGATATCCGTTCCCAGTTGTTGTGCAAGCTCATCTCCGTCCAGAATTTCCATATAATCCAATTTATATTGGTCCTGCCAGCGTTTCGCCCCTTCCCTTATAGCCATTCCTTGCCGGGCTGTGGTCGCCGCGAACAAAATACCGTTCTGAAGGCCGCAGTCTATATTATTCCCGGTAATGATACTTTTCATGTATTCAACAGTTTGTTCGGACAGCGCCCAGAATTCCCGTGCTACGGGCTTGCCGACCCGCGCTTCCAGATCCTCGGGGGAATGATCCATGCTGGGGATCATGTAGCCCGCGTTTCGACCGGATGCCGCCCAGAATAAGCGATTTGTTTCCAGCAAAATGACCTTCATGCCCGCTTTAGCCAGGTTCCAGGCTGCCGAAACCCCTGTTGTACCGCCACCTATAATGCAGATATCAGTATCATGTGTCCCCTGCAGAGCGTCAAATTGAGGCAACTCAATCGCTGTCGCTTCGTAATAGGAATTCATATTTGTCGGTTCTTTCATAATCTCAATGTCCCCCTATTAAGTGACTACCCATTTGCCCGCGGGATACTACTATATACAGTAGATATTTATAAAGAAATCCAATGCTCGGTTTTGCAAACATGGCATATCAATCGGCAACGGAATGGTGCCGGCTGGTCAGAAACAGGGATATCAGCTGTCGCGAACTGCTGGATCTCTATCTTTTGCGCGTTGAGAAATACAATCCGCAGATAAATGCCGTCGTATGCATGGATCCGGAACGAGCGATAAAATCAGCAACGCTGGCAGATGATCAATTGTCGAAAGGAGAACCCTCCGGCCCGTTACACGGGATTCCAATGACAGTCAAGGAAGCTTTTGACATGGTGGGAATGCCGAGCACCTGGGGGGTAGTGGATTTCAAGGACAACTACCCGTCAACGAATTCGCATGTTGTCGATGCCCTGTCCGGAGCGGGCGCCATCGTTTTCGGCAAGACCAACGTGCCTGCCTGGCTAAGTGACTGGCAGAGTTTTAATCCCATTTATGGAACGACCAGCAATCCATGGGACATAACGCGTGTTCCCGGAGGCTCGTCCGGAGGATCGGCCGCTGCTGTCGCTGCGGGTCTGGGAGTCTGTGAATTTGGTTCCGATATAGCGGGGTCGATCAGGGGTCCTGCGCATTTCTGTGGTGTTTACGGCCATAAACCAACCTGCGATATCGTCTCTCAACGAGGACATTCGCCGCCGGGAGTTACGAATGTCCCTGACATTGCTGCTGTAGGACCCATAGCCCGAAGCGCTACGGACCTGGAACTGCTTTTGCGCGCCACTATCGGCGTTGAGGATTACAGGCGCAACGCGTGGCAGTTGGTACTTCCCGAATGTAGCAAAAAGACTGTTTCGGAATTCAGGGTAGCCATAATTGATGATGACTCGTGTTTCCCTGTTGATGGTGAAGTGAAACAGGTTCTTGACGGATTGTATGATGAAATTGAACGGGCAGGGGCAAAGGTCAGGAGAGATATTCGTCCGGACTTTGACTCCCGTGAAGTAATGCAACTGTTCGGTCAAATGCGGTACGCCGCCGTGTCGGACGGGCAGAGTGTCGAAGTATTCAATGAGAATAAAAAACGGCTGGCGACCCTGGACGATGAAGATGAAGGTTTTCTGGCCCGTAGTTTACACGGGTTGACCATGTCGCATTACCAGTGGCTTCGATTCAATGAACGCCGGGAAGAGCTGCGGCGTGAGTGGGATAAGGTGTTTGCTGAAGTAGACATAGTGCTATGCCCGGCCGCAACGACAGTAGCTTTTCCGCACGACCAGAATGGAGAGCGTCATGAGCGCATGGTAGAGGTAAATGGCGAGTTGGTGCCGGGAACGGATGAGACTTTCTGGGCAGGGATCAGTGGTTTTTTCCACCTCCCGGCCACGGTTGCCCCCGCGGGTTTTGGCCACAGTGGCCTGCCGGTTGGTGTGCAGATTGTCGGGCAACGGTATATGGATTTCCAGTGCATCAGGTTTGCCGGCTTGCTGGAACAGCAGGTTGCCGGTTTTGTGGCGCCCGATGACAAGACACTGCCTGACTGACGATTTTCAATTCCGGGGACCCCCTGACTTAATCTCTGGGGTTTCCTGGATTAATAGTAAAGTTGACATAAGGGGGGATTTGACATGAATGGCAAATTGTTAATTACAGCGCTGATCCTGCTCACTGTTTCGGGTACTGTTTCGGCGCAGGGTATTGAGGAAATCACGGTAACGGCGCAGAAACGTGAACAGTCGACACAGGATATTTCACTGTCCATATCGGCTTTTACCAAAGACGAACTCCGTGAATATGGATTTAAGAACCTGTTTGATGTCGCCCAGCATGCGCCGAATGTTCATCTCATCAGTTATTACGACAACAGTAAACCGGAAATCATCATTCGCGGCTTTGGCCTCCTGGGGTTGTTTACGTCATTCGAACAGACACCGATCGGGGTGTACTATGATGAGGTGTTTTCGGGTTCCCGCGCGGCGCATCTGGCGCAAATGTTCGACCTGGAACGTGTCGAGGTCCTGCGTGGTCCGCAGGGTACGCTTTACGGACGTAATACGACCGGTGGGGCAATAAATTTCATTTCCAGAAAACCGGGAGACAAGTTCGCCGCGGAAGGTTCGGTAACCTACGGTCGCTTCGATGAACTCAACTTCGAGGGCGGGATGGATATCCCCTTGGGCGATACGCTGGCGCTCCGTATTGCCGGCGTCAAACGGGACCGGGATGGTTATACAAAAAACGTGTCGGGGGTGCCCGGTACCCCCGATCGGTTACAGGACACCGATAATTGGGGAGCACGCGGGATTTTGCAGTGGACACCGAGTGATTCCATGCAGTGGACATTGAATGTCCATGGTTACGGCAGTGATACGAACACACCGGCAGTCTTTGGCCAAATAGGACAGGGCCGGGGCGAACCCAATGCCATAACCGGATTCGTTGATCCTGAAGGTTTCCACACACTGTCTATCAATACCGCGCCGCAGGAAGAGGTTGATGCATGGGGTGTATCCCTGACCGGAACATTCGATATCGGAGACATTACGGTAACCTCGATCACAGCCTACGAAGACGTTGAGTCTTTTGAGTTGGAAGATACTGATGCATCACCATTGTTTGTACAGGTCTTCAGTGTGCCCGACGACCTCTGGCAGTTCAGCCAGGAAATCAGGTTTGCTTCTACGACCGCCGGGGTAGACTGGCTCGCCGGCGCTTACTATTACACTGACAATTTGAATGCCAATAATTTCTTTGATGGATTTCGCGATCCGTTGTTTGGCGTTGCATCGGGGTTTGAAGCGGATAATTTCCTCGATCAGGACTCGGAGAACTGGGCGGTCTTCGCTGACGTGCGCTGGCCTGTGATCGAGACCATTACCTTGAACGGCGGAATACGCTACACCTCTGAAGACAAGGAACTCGATGCCGATGCCAATGTCCGGATATTTTTCCCGGATGGTGCGGGAGGCGAAATACCGTTTGATATCCCGACGATAGTCGATGGCAAGGTGGAGACGGATGCCGATGACGTCACAGCCCGGGCAGCAATCGAATGGACACCGACAGAGGACATCATGATTTTCGGAAGCTACGGACGTGGATTTAAGAGCGGCGGTTTCAACTCCCAGGCCTTTGCAGACATTTCAGAGCTTGCACCGTATGACCCGGAGACCGTCGATGCCTTTGAAATCGGTATCAGGAGCAGTTGGTTTGATAATCGATTTATATTCAATGCCACGCTGTTCCACCAGGAGGTCACGGACCTGCAAGCACTCATTGTCATCGATGACCCGCTGCTCGGTCCCCTGTTTTTTGTCCGTAATGCGGCACAAGCCACCAGCAAAGGCGTGGAGATTGATATCCGCGCGAGGCCTGTTGAAGGTCTCGACATTGCGCTCGGCCTGGGCCTGGTTGATGCGGAGTTCGATTCATTTCCGTTCAATGACGGTACCGGCAGGGATGCCACCGGCAACAAGATGCCGACACCTTCGTTGACCCTGAACGGCCTTGTCCAGTACGAGTTTCCGCTTGGCGGCGGCTCCACACTGACGCCGCGCATTGATTTTTCATTTCTCGGCGACCAGTATTTCGATGCACAGAACAGACACTTGATTGATGAACAGACGGAATACATGGTTGCTAACGCGTCACTGACCTGGCGTAGCACGGACCAGAGCATCGAGGTGCAGGGCTGGGTGCGTAACCTGGGGGACAAGGAGTATCTTTTCAGAACCATCGGCAACCAGGCCGTTTCCGCCGGGACGACGACCTCATACCATGCGCCTCCCCGCACATATGGCGTGACTTTTCGATATTTTTATAATTGAATATGCCGGGCGCTGCGTAAACGCCATGTAAATTGCGGAGGACTGAAATGACTGACGACGATTCAGCTGGAGCCTGTTTCAGCGACGAAGAGGTAAGTAATGTTCGAAAGTCATTGAACGAGGCATCGGTAATTCCCACGCTGTGCTATCGCGACGAGGACTATCACAGGAAGGAGGTGGAACAGGTCCTGATGCGGAGTTGGCTTCCGGTCGGCCGGAAAGATCAGTTGACGGATGCGGGCGACTATTTTACCCGGAATTTATTTGGCGAATCCGTCGTGATCGTTAAAGGCGCGGATAAAAAAATCCGCGCGTTATCGAATGTGTGCAGACATCGCGCAACCCAGGTCCTGGATGATGGGGCAGGCAACAGGAAACTGTTTACCTGCCCCTACCATAGATGGACTTATGACCTGGATGGCCGCCTGCGCGGAGCGCCGCATATGGACGAGGCGGAGGGCTTTGATCGCAAAAGCTGCAGGTTGCCGGAGTTCAGGATGGAGACATGGAACGGGTTCATGTTCGTAAACTTTGACCCGAATGCCGCGCCGTTGACACCGGAGCTTAAACCCCTGACAAGAGCGCTGGCTCCCTACGGGTTGGAAGTGCTTGAAACGATACCCTTCAAGACGCTGCCGTGTAACTGGAACTGGAAAGCGTCGATGGAAAATTTTACCGAGGCCTACCATCACATCGGTATTCATAAGGACACGGTTGAACCTTTCATGCCGGCTGAAAAGGCGAGGTACGAGGATTCGAATAACGCATACAGCCTGTTCTGGATGCCTACGACAGACAACAAGCCGATGCCCTCGTCCCTGCCGGCTATGCCCGGTCTGCCGGACGAATATTATTATTCAAAGGCTGTGGCCAATGTCTATCCCTTTCTTCACCTGCTTATCGGCGGTGAAATTGTTTTATGGCTGGATTTTAACGTGCAAAGTGTCGACCGGCATGAACTTGTATGGCACCTGTTGCTGCCGGCCACGACCCTGGAGCTTCCTGATGTTGAAGAACGCCTGAAGCCCTGGAAGGAGAGGATAGAAGAGATTATTACCCAGGACATTTATGCCTGTTCCAAGGCAAGAACCGGTCAACAGTCGCGTTTTTATACGCCCGGACGTTTTTCATACATGGAAAAATCCGTTTATCAAATGCATAACTGGCTGGTCGATGCCATGAACCGGACCGGAAATATCACCCGCTAAACGGCTGACTGAAGAACCCGTGGCGAGTCATGAGGTAGAGGAGGATAAAAATCCATGTTTCAGTCAATCAAAGATGAATTGAGTAAAGCGCTGAGACCCAGTCACTCGGATATTCGACCATCTGACTGGGCGGTTCTGTCCAAGTACTGGTACCCGGTTGCCCGCGCACAGGATGTTGGCGACAAACCCTTTCCTGTGACGCTCCTTGACGTACAACTGGTGTTATTTCGAGGTGACGACGGCATGTCGATTGTGCTTGACCGGTGTCCGCATCGTCTGGTCAGGCTCAGCGCCGGTAAAGTTACAAACGGTAACATCGAGTGCGCCTATCATGCCCTGCAGTTTTCCGGGTCCGGGCAGTGTGTACATATTCCCGGCTCTTTGAAACATGGCGCTTCGACAGAGGTCCCCAGGCCCTACCAGGTCCGGTCATTTCCTGTGAAAGAGAAATACGGACTGGTCTGGACCTGTCTCGACAACGCTGAAGACACAGATTTGCCGGTCATCAAGGGTCTGGATGATGGCAAGTTGATATATAACGAACCGAGGGATGTGCCTGCCAGCGCTTATCGTCAAATAGAGAATTTTTTCGATCTCGGACATTTGCCGATGGTGCATCAGCCCACTTTGGGGGGCGATATAAACATACCGATCACACCGGGAACCGTCACTACCGAAGAGGGTGTTGTGCAACTGGTCGCTGACTATGTTGAAGTACCTTTGGGGATGGCCGAACGCCCGGTCAGATATACCTACAGGGTCACCTTGCCGTTTAATATGGATATGACGATTGCCGATGACACGGGAGATTCGCGATTTATAAATCTCGTCCTCCCCATCAGTGCCCACGAATGTCGTGCATTTCAAATACTCCTTAATTCCGGTGATGCCGGTGAATTGCAATCCTCCGTGACAGATGCGACAAACATTGTTAATGATGAGGACCGGTATATTCTGGCCAATATGCCGGATATTCCCACAAGACTTGACGGCAGGGGAGAAATACACCTGGCCATTGATAATATGGCCCTGGCTTACCGCAAGGAATTACTGGCCCTCGGGTTGGGGCAGTAAGAAGATCCTTCGAAAAATTATGGCCTGGGCCGGAAAAATTCTTCGGGTGGACTTGAGCCGCGGCGCATGTTACCCGGAACCAGTGAACCGGGATTGGCTGCAACAATACCTGGGCCAACGGGGCCTGGGCAGTAAATACCTGAGCGAGGAAGTTGATCCCGCGTGTGATCCCCTGGGGCCGGACAACAGGCTGATTATGGCGGCCGGTCCGTTAACGGGCACAAGTGCTTCTACCGCCGGGCGTTATTCCGTCATTACCAAGAGCCCGCTGACCAATTGTATTGCCTGTTCCAACTCCGGTGGCTTTATCGGCGCCGAGTTAAAAATGGCTGGCTGGGACATGATTATCTGCGCGGGCAAGGCGCCCGAACCGGTATACCTGTATATTGAAAATGATCATGCTGAACTGCGTTCGGCAGCTGATATATGGGGCAGTTCAGTGTGGGCTGCCGATGAGTGGCTGCACAAGCATTTCCAGGATCCCTTACTTCGTATTGCCTGTATCGGCCGCGCCGCGGAAGCAGGTTGTCTTTACTCTGCGATTATCAATGATCTCCACCGCGCGGCAGGGCGCTCGGGTGTGGGGGCAGTCATGGCATCGAAGAACCTCAAGGCAGTCGCCGTGCGCGGCACCGGAGGCGTTGGAAATATACATGATCCAAAGGCCTTTTTGAACGCAGTTACGAAAGCAAAAGAAAAACTGAAAGGGAACTATGTTACCGGGACATCCCTGCCACAGTTTGGCACACAAGGTTCGATGAACGTCATGAATGAGATCGGTGCGGTACCGACCCGTAATGCTCGTGAAGTTCAGTTCGAAGGCGCCGCCCGGATTTCCGCCGAGGCGATGGCACAACCCCGCGGGAGACATGGCAAACCCAACCTGGTAACGAATGCGGCCTGTTTTGCCTGTACCATTGCCTGCGGTCGCATTGCGCGAATTGACGAAGGCCACTACAGCATCCACAACAAACCGGAATATCGGCATGCGTCCGGCGGCCTGGAATATGAATCAGCCTGGGCCCTGGGTAGTGACCTGGGGATAGATGACCTGGATGCACTTACTTATGCCAACTTCGTCTGCAATGAAGACGGTATCGATCCAATCAGTTTTGGTTCTACCCTGGCGGCGGCGATGGAGATGTATGAGGAAGGCGTGTTAACGTCAAAAGATACAGGTGGAATTGAACTTGCATTCGGTTCTGCCGGGGCCCTCACTACCATGGTGGAACTCACCGCCCGAGGCGAAGGTTTTGGCCTGGAGCTCGGCCTGGGTTCGAAACGCCTCTGTGAAAACTACGGGCGCCCCGACTTATCCATGACTATTAAAGGCCAGGAATTTCCCGCCTATGACCCGCGCAGTCTACAGGGTATGGGGCTTGCCTATGCGACTTCCAATCGCGGTGGTTGTCATTTACGCGCCTATACGCCAATGGCCGAGGTTTATGGGTTCCCGGAGAAACTGGATCCTCATGTAACGGAAGGAAAAGCAGAGTTGGTTAAGCAATTGCAGGATGAGGCAGCAGTGATTGACTCCAGTGGCCTGTGTACCTTTACCAACGCTGCCTGGTCTTTTGAGGACATGCAGACACAAATCGACAGCGCCTGCGAGGGAGATTTTTCAGTCGAGAACCTGAGGCAGATAGGAGAGCGGATCTGGAACCTGGAACGTAAATTCAATGTGGCGGCGGGAACAACCGCTGCGGATGATACTTTGCCCAGACGGATGCTTGAGGAACCGGCGCGCTCGGGTCCCGCAAGCGGGCAGGTCAACATGCTGGACAAAATGTTACCCGGGTACTATGAACTCAGGGGATGGACCGCCGATGGCATTCCTGCAGATGAAACGCTGACGCGTTTGTCCCTGTAACCGCCAACTGCGGCCCGGCACTGGTAACTGCATTTTAAGGAGGTCAAATTGATGAAACAAACTGGTAACGACAGTGTCGCACACGGCCTTCCGCGGCATTACTACCTGTCTGAGGAAATATATCAACAGGAGCTCGAAAGGGTATTCAAACGGCAATGGCTGGTGGCGGGGCATATTTCACTTGCCAGAAATCCGGGTGATTATTTTGTCAAACAGGTTGGTCCGGAAAGTATGATCATCGCTCATGATAAGTCCGGAACAATGCGAGCTTACTTTAATGTCTGCCGGCATCGTGGATATCAGATACTGGGCGATGAAGAACAGGGTTCAAGGTCGATTTTTGTCTGTCCCTATCACCAGTGGAGCTACAGCAACGACGGATGCCTGAAGGCCGTACCCGGCGCAGAGAATGGCAGGGCATTCGCTTTCGAAGATTATTCCCTGCACGAAGCCCATTGCGAGGTGTGGTATGGCTGGATTTGCGTATACCTCGGCGAGGACAATCCCATCCCGCTGGCGGACGTCGCTGCTCCGCTGAGTGATGAGGCGAAACTGAAAGCGATCGGATCTGAGCGGCTGAAGCTTGCGCACAGGGAAACCTATATTATGGATGCGAACTGGAAGTCCGTATTTGAGAATGGCGCCGAATGTTATCACTGCGCCAAGGGTCATCCGTCACTGGTTGTTTCCTGCGAATATGAGGCCTTTTACGGCGGCAACGTATTTGAAGATCCGGATCGCGCTAACTTCCCGTTACGAGAAGGTATGGCGACTTTCTCCATGGATGGTAAAAGGGTAGTAAAGAAAGCGCTTGGCACACGGCAGGAAGACGGCTTTAATACCGGTTTCATATTCATGCCCATATTCAGCGGCCCGATATTATTTGTCGATCATGCCGTTTCACTGGAAGTTACGCCACTGGCGCGAGACCGCACACAGATGATAAGTGAGTGGTATGTGCACGAAGATGCAGAGGAGGGTGCGGACTATGACGTTCAAACCCTGGTTGAAGTTTTTCATAATACGAATAAGGAAGATAGCGCCTTCGCCGAAAGAAATTACAAAGGCATCAGGTCGGCGCGTTTTACTCCCGGACCCCTCCATCCTGTCCGGGAGAAAATGATTATTGATAATCATAAGGTGTATCTTGAAATGATGGCCGCGGAATGAATCTAAATGTTTTAAAGGAAGCTCTGAGACTTAATCTGAGGTTCCTTAAAGACAGTCATTCTTATCAGTTCCTGTAACACGTTGAATGAAACCAATAAGAAAGCCCAGTTTATAATTCTGATATCGGTCTCCGCCGCATACAGCCTGGCGATAATTGCAAGCTGGTTGCAGCCCAAACTCATTGCAGAGTTAATTGGCAGTTACGGTCTGGATGAGGTATCTGCCGGTTCAGTCGCCGCGGCTGAAATGGCGGCATTGGCATTTACCTCGATGATATGCGCGCGTGTATTTTCCCGAATCAGTTATTTGCGGATTATATGCTACGGCGTCTTGTTGCTCGTAATTGGTAATGTTATTTCACTTGCCATTGAATCTTACCCGGCCCTGGTATCAATCCGAATTATCAGTGGCGCCGGCGCCGGCATGCTGCTTATGGCTTCAACTGCCGCGTTGGCGAGTTTCAATGACAGTGACCGGGCGTACGGGCAGATCAATACCGTAAGCATATTGTCCGGCATCGCTGCCTTCGGTGTGGCTTCCATAATCGCTTCTCTCGTTGATTCAGCCGTGACATTTTCGATTATTCTTTGTTTTGTTATTGTGTTAATGCCGTTTGCTTTGCTGATGCCGAAGGATCAGGGTATATCACTTTCGAAAAATTCAGGTATTCCAGTCGAAGGCAAACGCGTCTCACTAGACATAATGCTGATTACAATCGGGGTTTTCATTTCCTGTTGTGTGCTGGCATCGGCCTGGGCATTTTATTTCGTCCTGGGTGAACAGGCCGGGTTTTCACCTGATGAAATCCACGGGATACTGGCCTATACCATCCTGTTTGCGTTATTCGGATCCCTGATTGCCAGCGTTATCGGGCACAGGTATGGGCGTTTCAAGCCATTGGTATTGTCCATGATATTAATGACCGTCTCCATCATGAGTCTCTGTCTGAGCAGTGACGCAGATGTTTACAGAATTTTTACCGGTCTGAATCTGATGGGTCTATATCTTTTCGTTCCCTATTTCCTGGGTTATGCCTCGGCATGCGATCCCAGTGGGCGTGGTCCCGCCATTGTCGCAGGCGCATATATGCTGGGGCCGGCAGTCGGTCCCTATATGGGTGGTATGGTATTCAGTTTATTTGGAGCAGAGCTTCTGGCGTGGCTGACATTGGGTGTAAACCTGGTATCACTGCTCCTGTTTTCGTTTGTGAATTACAGACAAAACCAGTTGTCAATGGCCCACTAACGCCGACCCTGTTCTAAGGTTTCCTGGCGCGGATCAGGACCCGGTCGGTCTTCAGGTAAATCTCATCGTCATAGACCCCCAGGCTGTGGTCGTCTGCCGGGTTGGCGAACAGGTCGGATTCCGCCTCGATGGCGAAGCCCGCCTGTTTCAGCGCGTCCCGGATGATGTCCGGCTCTATCCGGTGCAGTTCCCGGTTGTCGTGATCCGCAGTGCCGACGTGGTCGGTAATGCCGAGAATCCCGGCGGGTTTCAGGGTTTTTTTGATGCTGAGCAGGATTTCGAGGGCCGTGGCTTCGCCCGGTTCGTTGTAATGGTAGTCATGGAAGTTATTTCCCCAGAAGGCCAGGTTCAGTTCCCCGTCCAGGCCCAGGTCGTCGTATTCCCTTACGTGCAGTACCACGTTTGGTAAACGGTTGTTCGCGAGCCGTTCATCCATGGTGCGCTTGTAGTAACCGTCAGCATACCGGTACAGCACCCGTTCCCGGTTATGGGAATAGACCTTGCCTTCGGGACCGACCGCAGCGGCGAGCATCTCGGTGGTGTAACCCGCGGCGGCGCCCACGTCCATCACCGCCATACCCGGTTCCAGGCCGAGGAACCTGAAGGACTCGAAAGGTTTTCTCGGTTCATCCCGGCGGAAATCCCATTTATGCCTGTCCGGCGCTTTCTGCTGCTGTTCGATGCGTTGCTTCATCTCCGCATAATCATCAGCGCCAACATGTATGGTATAACTAGAAATTACAGTAAATAATATTAATATACTTCTGATATTCATGAATTATTTACCTTTATATAAGATTTTTCATGAAATGCTTTAACTTACCGGGGACGGACTTAAAGTCCGTCCCCTTCCGGTTATAATTCCAGGTCTACAAGGCAGACCTCCTGGCCCACGTCCGCGTCTTCGTCCTCGGCCACCAGAATTTCCAGCAGGCGGCCGTCTCCGGGCGCCTCGATCTCCTGTGTGACCTTCTCCGTTTCTATCTCGTACAGGGGCTCGCCCTTTTTAAAGGCTTCATCAGGTTGCTTGAGCCACTCGACGATGGTAGCGGTTTCCATGTTCATGCCCACCTGGGCGAGTTTCAGTTTGAC
This sequence comes from Gammaproteobacteria bacterium, assembly GCA_028819495.1. Classification (GTDB taxonomy): domain Bacteria; phylum Pseudomonadota; class Gammaproteobacteria; order Eutrophobiales; family Eutrophobiaceae; genus JAAXHV01. The sequence continues at coordinate 13,538 of JAPPLI010000219.1, forward strand.
TTTCATTGCTTATCCGGATTGTTTACAAGAGATTCAGTGACCGCGGCGATCTGTTCCTGGTTTGGAATGACGGTTTTCTCCACGTTTGGGGCGTAAGGCATAGCCACGTTCGGCACCGTGATGCGCTTGACGGGGGCCTTGAGGTGCGCGAAAGCTTCATCGCTGATCACGGCGGCGATATGGCTGGCCGCGCTGCAACGGTCCCGCGCCTCGTCGACGATAACGATGCGCCCGGTTTTCGCTACCGACGCGACAATGGATTCCGTATCCAGCGGCACCAGGGTGCGGCAATCGATGACTTCGGCGTCGATGTCCTGTTCGGCCAGCGCCGCCGCGGCCTGCAGGGCCGGCTTCATCATGGCGCCGACACTGACCAGGGTGACGTCCGTCCCCGTCCGGCATACCCGGGCCGAACCGAGCGGGATAGTGAAATCACCGTCCGGCACTTCCCCCCGCTCGCCGCCCCGCCCGCCGGCTTCCAGGTAGAAGGTCGGGTTGTCGCCCCGGATCGCGGTTTTCAGCAATCCCGCCGCATCGGCCGGGGTTGACGGGACCGCAACGTTCACGCCGCCCAGGTTCATCAGCAGGGGATACGGCGTATCGGAGTGCTGCGCGGCGGTGGAGCGGCCGCCGCCGTAGCCGGCAATGACGGTAATCGGCAGTTTTATCTGTCCGCCGGTCATCAGCCGCAGCTTCGCCATCTGGTTGGCGATGGCATCGAAACCGGTGTAAATGAAATTGGAGAACATCAGGTGCAGGATCACCCGGTAACCGCCGGCCGCTGCGCCGACCGCCATGCCGGTCAGGGTGGCCTCGCAGATGGGCGTGTTGCGGATGCGGTCCGGGCCGAAGTGTTGGTGCAACCCTTTGGTGTCGCCGAACATGCTGATCTCCACGTCTTCGCCGAACAGGATCACCTTCGGGTCGCGTTCCATCTCTGCAAACAAGGTCTCGTTGATGGCCTGTATGAGCCGCTTCTTCGCCATAGCCGGGTATCAGGGTTGTTGTCCGGAGAACATCATGTGATGGATCAGTTCCGGGTCGGGTGGGCCCGCTGCGGCCGCGGCTTCGGCAGCCGCAGCTACCCGGGCGCATACCTCGGCGTCCATGGAAGCCAGGTCCGCCGCTGAGCAGACCCGGTTTTCCAGCATATGATTGCCCAGGCGTTCAATGGGGTCGCGCCTGCGCCAGGGTTCTATCTCGTCCTCATCCCGGTATTCGCTGCTGAGCCAGTGCACCTCGCTCTCGTTATGTCCATAGATACGGTAGGTCCTGGCCTCGATGAATGACGGGCCGCCCCCGTTGCGTGCCAGTTCAACCGCGGCCGCGGCCGCCTGCCACACGGCGACGGCGTCATTGCCGTCTACCACGCTGCAGGGGATGTTGAAGGCCCGGGCGCGATCGACGATCTCCCCGGCGGTTACCGTATCGGAAGGGGAGAATTCCGAATAGCAGTTGTGCTCGCACACCAGCAGCAGCGGCAGTTTCCACAGCGCGGCGACGTTCAGCACCTCCATGAACACGCCCTGGTTGGCGGCGCCGTCGCCGAAGAAGCATACGGCGACCCGGCCCTTGCGGTCGAGTTGCGCGGCGAAGGCCGCCCCGGCGCTGATGGCCAGACCGGCGCCGACGATGCCGTTGGCGCCGATGATACCCCTGGAGAAGTCCGCCACGTGCATGGATCCGCCCATGCCCTTGCAGATGCCGGATTCACGGGCATAGACTTCCGCCAGCATGGCCTCCGGGTCGCCGCCCTTGGCCAGGTAATGGCCGT
>JAPPLI010000096.1 GCA_028819495.1 Gammaproteobacteria bacterium
GGGATAGTACAACATAAAACCAAGAAGATGGCAACTTAATTTAGGGCAGTGTCCTTAACCCCCCAAGAGCTACCTTACACCACTTCCTGGCAGGGGGTTACCCCTGTTTGGAATCTCGCTCTGGAGCGTATAAAACGCTGGCAGATTCTTGTGTATTTCATAATATTTTGCTCCCAAAAGTATGAGGAAATATTACTCATCATGTTGTCTTGCAGAATTTTTGCGAAAATCGAAAATTCGAGGACACCCAAGGAAATTCGATGGAAATTCGAGGACACCCAATAGAATAATTATGGGTGTCCCGTTTTCATTTATTGGTTGAACAGGCTATCCCGGTTGGCCCGGTACTGGTTGAGGGTAAATTCCACGGCGCGGATCACGGCGCGCTGGCTGGAGGTGGCGCCGCTGATGTGATCAAAGTCGCCGCCATCTTTTTCCACTGCCCAGGCGTCCTTGGGCGTGTTGTCCAGGGAGCGGCCGTTGAAACCGAGTATCCAGGCCGTGTTGTCCTGGTGCACCTGGTCGCCCAGGCCCGGCGTCTCCCGGTGCTCCAGGATCCGTACACCGGCAAGGGTTCCGTCGTAACGGATGCCCACGGCCAGTTCTATCATGCCGTTATAGCCCCTGGCCCGGACGGGACTGAAGATCAGGCCCACGGGCTCTGCATCGCGCCGGGCGCGGAACACGTCGGTCGCCGCTACCGTTCCGAAATAGCTCGGCAGATCAAAGCTGATCCTGTCCGCGGGCAGGTCGTTATCGTATTCCAACGGCAGAATCTCTGCGCTGATCTCCAGGATGGGCAGGTGGCGGTTGCGTGTGATAGTGTCCTGGAAGTAATTCCCGAGGGCATAAATTCCCAGCACCGCAGTGAAGCAGATGAACAGCAGCGGCAGCGTATCCATGAGCAGGTTTTTCTTGGTTGCCATTATTGTTCTCCGAACACCTTGGGGCGGGTCAGCAGATCAATCAGCGGTACGAAAACATTGGCAAGCAACACTGCGAACGCCACGCCGTCGGGGTATGCCCCCCACCCGCGCAACAGACAGACAAGCGCCCCTATCAGGACGCCGTAGATGAGTCTCCCGGGCCAGGTCGTGGACGCGGTAACCGGGTCCGTAGCGATAAAGAAGGCGCACAGCATCGTGCCGCCGCTGAACAGGTGGAACAACGGCGAAGCATGGACTTCCGGGTCGTACATGTAAAACAGCAGGCTGACGAGAAAGATACCGGCCAGGACCGCTACCGGGATGTGCCACTTTATGACGCCGCGCGCCAGCAGGTAGATGCCGCCCAGCATGAACAGGAAGTTGATCCACTCCCAGCCGGCGCCGCCAAGATACCCGAAAATTATGGGTGTCCCGGTTTCCAATTTGATTTCCGATACCATCTCCATCAATTCCAGGCGGTTTTTCAGTTCATCCAGGGCGGTCGCGCCGCTCAGCATATCCGGCATTGTGGTACCCATGGGGAAGATGCTGTCCAGGTAGGCGCCAATACCATGAGCCGACAGCACCGGCCAGGTGTTCATCTGCACGGGGAAGCAGACCAGCACAAAGACATAACCTGCCATGGCCGGGTTGAATATGTTGCAGCCGATACCCCCGAATGCATGTTTGCCGATGATGATGGCAAACGCGATCCCGCATAGGCACACCCACCAGGGCGCCAGAGGGGTGATGCTGACGGCGAACAGCAAGGCGGTGACCACTGCGCTGCCGTCCCGCAGGAACGGCGCCGGGTCGAGGCCGCGCAGCCGGAGTACGACGAACTCCAGCAACAGGGCGAAACAGACGGCCAGCGCGCACTGGATCAAGACGCCGGGGCCGAACAGCCAGGCATAGCAGAGCAGGCCTGGGACCAACGCAATGCACACGTCCGCCATCACCGTGCCCACGGTCCGACCGTCATGCCAGTGGGGCGAACTGATCGTCGTTTTAATCATTATATGGGTGTCCTGTTCTTGCCCCTTAATTATGGGTGTCCTGTTCAGTCTCCCTTGTCCTGCTAGTCATCTGTATTTGTCTGCCCGGCGTCCCCATCCCCGGGAGACCGCTGCCGGCGCTTTGCCCGGGTCCGGGCCAGCGCTTCCTCCACGTAGGCTTTTTTCTCAGCCCTGGTGTTCTGTCCCGGGTCCTCCTCGCCGTGCGCCCTGGCTTTATCCCTGCTGTTCGCCTCGATCCTCAATCGATCATTTTTCCGGTTGAAACGCTGCCTGGCCCGGTCCGCCTCCCGGCTCTGCTCCTCTTCAAGGACAACCTGCGACTTGGCCTGGCGGTAATAGTGCACAAGCGGGATCCGGCTGGGGCAGACGTAGGCGCAACAGCCGCATTCTATACAATCGAACAGGCGATATTCCCGGAGCCGGTCGGTATCCCCGGTTTTGGCAAACCAGTACAGTTGCTGGGGCAGCAGTAGTTCCGGACACACGTCCGCGCAATCGCCGCAACGGATACAGGGCATCTCCGGGTGGGACGGGGCGTTCTCCTCAATGATGATACAGTTGGTGGTCTTGATCACGGGCATGTTGGGGCTGGTGACGCGCAGGCCCATCATGGGGCCGCCGATGATTACCTTGTTTTCCTCACTGTGCCGGTAGCCACAGGTAGCGAGGCAGTCCTCGACCGGAGTGCCGATAAGCACCTGCAGGTTGACGGGGTTATCCACCTTCCCCGTCACCGTGATGTAACGCGAGACGATGGGTTCCCCGCGCGTCACGGCGCGGTACACCGCGGCGGCCGTGGCCACATTGTGGATGACTATGCCGATGTGAATCGGTAATCCCCCGCTGGGGACGTCCTTGCCGGTCAGTGTCCTGATGAGTTGTTTCTCTCCTCCCGCGGGGTAACGGGTAGGCACCCTGACCAGTTCCAGGTCGTCGTCGACCAGTCCGGCCAGGGCGTTGTATGCCAGTTCCATGTCATCTTCTACCGCGACTACGCAATGCCTGGCCTGTACCGCGTGGCGTATCATGCGGGCCCCGGAAACGACGTAGGAGGCCTTTTCCTGGATCAATCGGTCGTCGCAGGTGATATGCGGTTCGCATTCGACGCCGTTGATGATCAAGGTATCGACCGCGTTCTCTACTCCTTCCATCAATTTGACATGGGCCGGAAAACCTGCGCCTCCCAGGCCGGCTATGCCGCAATCCCGGATCAGCTCCTGTAATTTCGCCGGTTCGGCGCGATCATATTCCTCGGTGGGTTCGATATCGAACCAGGCGTCATTGCCGTCCGGTTCCAGCACGATACACGGCGCCTTGCTTATTGTCGGATTGGGTACGGGGTAATCGCCGATATCCGTAATCGTCCCGGAGGTGCTGGCATGAACGGGGACGCTCACGTAACCGTCGGGCCGGGCAATGATCTGGCCTTTGAGCACCTTGTCGCCAATTTTAACTGCCGGTACTGCCGGCTGGCCGATATGTTGCTGCAAAGGCAGGAACATGCGCTCCGGCAAGGGATGCAGGATGGACATCTTCTGGTCCGTAATCTCCTTGTGCGGCTCCAGCAAGAGTCCTCCTGGAAAGTCATGTAATTCACGCATGTTGAAATGAAACTGGTGAAATGGGGACACCCATAAATTGTATAGGAGATATGAAATCAGGACACCCATAAATTGCAGGACACCCAAGATATGGAATGAGGACACCCATAAGAAAATTACAGGACACCCATCAAATTTACATGGGTGTCCTGTAGTAAGGGAATATGGGGGGAATTATGGTAGAGTACGCCGATGCGGCATTTCCCGGTTTTTCTGGATCTGAACAAGCGCCGGTGCCTGGTGGTGGGCGGTGGTGAAGTGGCTGCGAGAAAGGTGCAGCAACTGCTCAGGTCGAACGCCGATGTCGTGGTCGTCGCGCCCCGGGCAGGGCCTGATATCCAGACCCTGGAACAACAGGGCAGGGTGAGCCATGAGGCAAGAGAATTCCGGGACAAAGATGTTTCCGGCTGTGCGCTGGTGATTGCCGCGACCGCCGACCAGCAGGTGAACAGCCGGGTCGCCGCCGCATCCAAAGCCGGGAACGTCCCGGTCAACGTGGTCGATAACCCCGCCCTGTGCAGTTTCATCATGCCCTCCGTGGTTGACCGGGATCCGGTGCAAATCGCCGTGTCCACGGGCGGCGCCTCACCGGTCCTGGCCAGGTTGCTGCGGGCGAAGCTGGAAACACTGATCCCGGCGACCTACGGGCGGCTGGCAACGGTGGTGCGCGAGTTCCGCGGCCGGGTAAAACAGCGCTTCCCGGAATTCCGGCAGCGCCGCCGGTTCTGGGAGAATGTCCTGCAGGGACCTGTCGCCGAGATGTTGTTCGCCGGGCGGGAACAGGCGGCCATCCAGGCCCTTGAGCGCGAACTCGAGAATGCCGCGCCCGCGGACCTCAAGACCGGGGAAGTGTACCTGGTCGGCGGCGGTCCCGGAGACCCCGACCTGCTGACATTCCGCGCCCTGCGCCTGATGCAGCAGGCCGACGTAGTGCTGTACGACCGGCTGGTCTCACCGGCCATTGTGGAACTTGCCAGGAAGGAGGCGCAACGCATCTACGTCGGCAAACAGAGCGACGTTCACACGGTACCGCAGTCCGAGCTTAACGAGATGATGGTCAAGCTGGCGCAACAGGGTAAACGCGTGCTGCGCCTGAAGGGCGGCGACCCGTTCATTTTTGGCCGCGGGGGTGAGGAAATCGAGGAACTGGCCGCAGCCGGCATCCCGTTCCAGGTGGTGCCGGGCATCACTGCCGCCGCCGGTTGCGCATCCTACGCCGGCATCCCGCTGACCCACCGCGACCTTGCCCACTCCTGCCTGTTCGTCACCGGCCACCTCAAGGACGGCAGGCTGGACTTCAACTGGCCGGCCCTGATTCAGCCGAAACAGACGGTGGCCATCTACATGGGGGTCAAGGGAGTTGACGTGCTGCAGAAGAGCCTGCTGGAACAGGGGATGCAGCCCGGCATGCCTGCCGCCATCGTCCAGCAGGGCACCACGCCGGACCAGCGAGTCTACGTGGGCGCCGTCTCCACCCTGACAGACCTGGTCGCGGAGAATGAGATCAAGCCACCCTCAATGATCATCATCGGGGAGGTGGTGAGACTGCACGACAAACTATCCTGGTTCTAGGTCAGTCCTCCCGGTCCAGGTCCAGCGCCACGGAGTTGATGCAGTAACGCAGGCCCGTAGGCGCCGGGCCGTCCGGGAATACATGGCCGAGGTGGGCGTCGCAGGCGCTGCAAAGTACTTCGGTGCGCGGCCTTCCGTACAGGCTGTGATCGACCTCGGTCTTCACCGCGGCGGCGCGTTCCGGCTCGAAGAAACTGGGCCAGCCGGTGCCGGAGTCAAACTTCGCTTCGGAACTGAACAGGCTCTGGCCGCAACATGAGCAACGGTACGTGCCCGCGTCCTTGCAGTTGTTGTACCTGCCAGAAAAAGGCATCTCCGTTCCCTTGCGCCGACACACCTCGTACTGCTCCGGCGTCAGTTCCCGCCGCCATTCCTGCTCGGATTTCACGATTTTATTGTTCCCAGACATGTTCACTCTCCTCTGAGGTAATTTCAGTAATTTCAGGACACCCACAGAATCAAATCATGGGTGTCCTGAATTACGATGCCCACAGAATCAAAATTATGGGTGTCCTGAATTATGCCCTGAATTATGGGTGTCCTGAATTACGCACTGTCCCGGCATCCCCGTAGGTCAGGTGCATCAGCATGGTGTAATACTTGCGGATGTTTCCCACGAATTGCACCGGTTCCTGCCCCCTGGCATAACCGAATCTGGTCTGCGAGTACCACTTGTGTTCGGTCAGCAGGGGCAAACGCTTTTTCACGTCTGCCCACGAATCCGGGTCGCCGCCGTTCTTCTGGGTGATCACCCTGGCGTCCTCAAGATGGCCGAAGCCGACGTTATAGGAGGCCAGGGCAAACCAGGTGCGGTCCGGCTCGGGGACCCGCTCCGGGATTTTGTCTATCAGGGTGCTCAGGTACCTGGCGCCGCCGTGTACGCTCAGCACCGGGTCCAGCCGGTCGCTGATGCCCACCTGCCGCGCCGTCTGCTTTGTCAGCATCATCAGCCCGCGCACGCCGGTAGGAGAGCGCGCCGCCTTATTCCAGTGGGATTCCTGGTAGCTGATGGCGGCCAGCAGGCGCCAGTCGAAACCGAGCTCGTCCGCGGCGCTCATGAAATAAGGTTTCAGTTCCGGCAGCACCTCGTTATAGCGGTCGATGAAGCTGCGCGCCTCCACGTAATCGAAGCTGTCCGCAAACGGGTAGGCCTGCTCGAGCAGGCCGGCAAGCCGGCCATCGTTCCTGATGTGGTCGTGGAAGTCCCGGATTGCCTTGATCAGGGAGTCATCACCCCAGGACCGGCTGACGGCCCAGCCCAGGGGTTCGGGGGAGGTCAGGTCGAAGGCCGCCCGGAGTTCCGGCAGGGAGGTGCGCGACCAGACCACTTCGTTGGACGCCGCCACCGCGTAGAGGATCTTGCCGTACTCGACCATCTCCAGCAGTTCAAAGCTGTCCTTGTCTTCGTGCAGCACCAGGTTGAGATGCGGATAACGGAAGCGCAGGCGCTCGAGATCCTCCGGCGCAAGGGCATTGCGGGTAACATGCAGCTTGTGCGGGGGAATGTCTGCCGGCGATGACGGGCGGATATAGCCGTAGCGGTACACCACCTGCCGCGTCACCCACTGGAAACCCGGACCATACACCAGGGGGTCGTCCGGCCTGAAGGTCCGGGCCAACCCGGCCGCGGCCAGGTCCGCCTGGCCGGAACCCAGCAGGCCGGTGATCTGCTCCCTGCCGTCGGCCGGGATGAACTTGACATCGATGCCCTGCGTGGCGGCGAACAGTCTCACCAGTTCGTATTCCAGTCCGCGTTCCTCGCCCTGATCGTTACGCTGGTACGTCGTCGGGCCCGGCCTGGTGGCCACGTGGATCGCGCCGCGCTCACGGATCAGCTCCAGGTGGGATTTCTTCTCGGCGCAACCCTGCAACAGCACGCAGGCGGGCAGTGCCAGGGCGACCAGGGCGGGAAAAATTTTCGCGGCGCTACTCCCGCTGTGCCAGGACCAGGGAAAAATAGCGGTTGTCCGGCTCAAAATGGCGGATGATCTCAAGTCCCGAATCTTCCAGCAACGTTTCCAGTTCATCGAAGTAAAACTTGTAACTCAACTCGGTCAGTATCCTCTCCCCGCATTCCAGCGTGAAACCGGCATCGAGGCCGTCCAGGGTGATTTCCTGGTCCAACCGGGATACGAGATACATTTCAATCCTGTTCAACTCATTATTATATACGGCCAGGTGAGCAAAGTTATCCGCGCGGAAGTCCGCGGCCAGTTCCCGGTTCAGGACCGACAATACATTCAGGTTGAACAGGGCAGTGATTCCCCGGGCATCATTATATGCCGCATTCAGCACGGCGGGCTCCTTGACCCTGTCTGCGCCCAGCAGCAGGAAATCGCCCGGTTCCATCCGCTGCCGGATGCCGCCGATGAAAGCGCGCGCATCCCCGGGCGTGAAATTTCCGATTGTGCTGCCCAGGAACAGGAACATCTTGACGCCGGCGCAGTCCGGCAGGTGGTCCAGGCCGGCGTGATAGTCCCCGAGCAGCGGCCTGACATCCAGCCACGGGTACCCGGACTGCAGTGTACCGGCCGCTTCCACCAGCGCCGGTTCGCAGATGTCGAACGGCGAGTATATGCAGGTGTGGCCCTGCCGTTCACAGGCGTCAAACAGGTTGGCCGTCTTGCCGGAGTTGCCGCTGCCCAGTTCTATGAGGCAAGCGGGACGGGTCAACGCAATAATCTCGGCGCCGCAGCGCCGCAGCAGCGCATCTTCGGTGCGGGTCAGGTAGTACTCCGGGGTTTCACAAATCCGGTTGAACAAATCGGCCCCGCGTTCATCGTAAAAATACTTGGGAGGCAGCGACCGCGGCGGCTCGAGCAGTCCCTCACGGACATCATCCGCCAGCCCAGGAACATGCCTGGCCGGCGCAATGGAGACACACTGAACGGCGCCGGAACTGCGGGATGGGTTGGAATTCGTATCCATCGTGCGAAGGTTAGCAAGAAATTACAGGACACCCATAATAATTTTGATGGGAGCAAGAAATTACAGGACACCCATAATAATTTGGTGGGTGTCCTGTTTTGCGATGCGCGTAATTTCGGGACACCCATTAAATCATTTCATGCGCGTAATTTCGGGACACCCATTAAATCATTTCATGGGTGTCCTGAATTAAGATGTGGGTGTCCTCAATTAATGGGTGTCCTGAATTAAGATGCGATAAACTTTGAAAATGATTATTTCGGCGAGATACCTCTTACTGTTCCTGTGCGGCGTCTACCTGCCCGTGTGCGGGGCGCTGGAACAGTCCGGGGCCGCGCAGCAACAGTCCATCGCCCGTTACGAAGCGCGCATTGCCGGCCTGGAAACGGCCGAGGGGCCCCATGCCAAGGAACTCATCGAGGCCCGCCGGAGCCTGGGGCTATTACTCCAGCAGGCCGGCGAGCATGGCCGGGCGGTGGAGGCATTGCAGGGCGCGCTGCAGTCCATACGCGTCAACGAGGGACTGTACAGCATGAGCCAGATCCCCATCGTGGAGGCCATCATCGACAGCCACGTCGCCCTCAGCGCCAGGAGCGAACTGCGCCGGAACTACGAATACCTGTTCTGGCTCTACCAGCGCAACTACGGCGACGGCAACGTGGGCCTGGTGCCGGTGATAAAGAGGATAGGCCGGTGGTACTTCGACCTCTACAACTTCAGCCCCCCCAACACCACGGTGGAACCGCTGATCGCAGCGGACGACCTGTACTCAAAAGCGCTGGGCATGCTCGAGGATGACGCCCTGTTACGGGACCGGGTAGACATATTATATAAGGTAGCAGTCATCAACCACCACGTCGCCGAGGACGTGCAGGACCCGATGCTGTCCCACCGGGAAATTCGCGAAGCCATGATCCCCCACGGCAGGCCCACCCCCTACCTCAACGAAACCGCGGTGCGCCAGTACTATGCCGACCAGAGCTTCTACAAGGGCAAGCGCTCGCTGAAACGCATCGTGGACGACTATGAAGCAAACCTGCCCGGCGCCATCACGGAGTATGCCCGGGCGCTGGTGTTCATGGGCGACTGGCTGACCGTGCAACGCCGGGTCATGGAAGGTTCCCGCATGTACCGGAAGGCCTGGGCCGCCCTGGCCGAGCACGACGCGCCACCGGCGCTGGCGGATGAACTGTTCGGCGAACCGCAACCCATCGAGCAGCTCCCCATCCCGGGCGAGGAAGAACCGGAGGCCGGCGCAGACAGCTACTACGCGGATGCGCTCCTGGACGTGCCCGAGTCAGGCTGGCCCCGGAACATCAGGATACAGGCCGTCCATCCGTCTGAAGAAATGAGCCTGCTCAAACGCGCCGAACGCGGCATCGCCGCCACCCGCTACCGCCCCCGCTACCACAACGGCCAACCGGTCGCCACCACGGACGTCCCCCTGCGCTTCATCTTCAAGTACAAGAACCAGCCCGGCTGGCTCCACTTTTAACCGGCGTAATTACAGGACACCCATAACACCGGGTGTAATTACAGGACACCCATAAAACCATGAACTTTGAGGACACCCACCAAAATTATATGGGTGTCCTGTAATTTATCCCGTAATTTGTCCCGTAAATTTATATGGGTGTCCCCATTTAAAACACTCTATAAATAATGGGTGTCCTGAACTAAAAACATGGGTGTCCTGAATTAAAAGCATTTGACCGCCTCACCGCACACATATATATTAAATGGCAAGGGAACGGCCTCCGTCCCGTGCCCGGAAGCTCAGTCAAGTCAACCAGGGAGAGTAAGGTATGTCCAACGAATTAATCGCAATCATAAGCATCGGCATCGCGCTGGCCGGGCTGCAACTTCATAACCATCACTACCAGCGTGCTGACATGCTGTCTCTGCGAACAGGAATGCAGGCCGAGATCAAAACCCTGCGTGAGGAAACCCAGGCAGAGTTCAAGGTCCAGCGGGAGGCCATCAACGATCTGTTGAGCCGCATGGTCCACCTGGAGGCATTATTCGAAGGTCGGCGCGTGGCTGCCGGGAAGCCGGGCTCGAGGTAAGCTCCCCGTCCCCGCGCAGGCGGAACCGGCAATCTCTGCCGGAGTAGTAGCAATCAAACCTGGAGGAACCGAAACCATGACAGTCATAAACCTGGACGTAAAACAACAACCTGACCCGAATGACAGAGACGGGCACGGCAGGACCCGGCTCCATAACCTTTTTCTGGGATTATTTGAGTGCGAATCAAGTGAACTGCAGCAGGCCCTGAAGGCAGGCTGTGATGTTAACGCCGCCGATAACTGGGGAGATACACCGTTACACACGCTCATCGGGTCAATAATGAACGATGCCGCCAGGGCAGACTTAATTCACGCATTGCTTAAAGCAGGCGCGAATGTCAATGCTGCCGGCAGTAGTGGCAATACGCCGCTGCACCTCGCAGTCGATAGAAAGCACATGGAGAGCGTTAAGGTCCTTCTTCAGGCAGGAGCAAATATCAATACACCGGATAAATACGGTGACACTCCCTTGCGTAAAGCCGTTAATGGGAGAAATACCGAGGTGGTTAAACTCCTGCTGGAACACGGCGCCGATATCACTATCAAAAACAGGTTTGGTGATTCACTATTGCAAGAGGCGATAAGCGATGAGAATTTTGCCTGTGCGGAGATCCTGCAACAACACGCGGCTGAGGCTGGCGGGACAAATCGGCAGGACAGCCGATTTGCACAGCGACAGCTGCCCGTAGGGTTGCGTCCAGGGAAGGACGCAATGAGTGACGAATCGGTAGCAGCCGGATCTTTGACAAGTGGCATCACAATGGAATCCGCCGCTTCGGCTCAAGATATCGAAATGGAGCCCGGCGCCGAGGTCGGTGCCGACCATGAACCGGAGCCGGAGAACGCGCAGGAGCATGGAACGGAACCCTCCGATTGGTCAAACCCGAACGCCAGGGACGGGAAAGGCAGGACCCGGTTGCACAAATTATGTCGTTCATATAACGCAACCGCCGATAACTTGCGTAGAGCCCTGGACGCCGGGGCCGACGTGAATGCCGCCGACAACTGGGGAAGCACACCCTTGCACGCTCTCATCTCGGGCGGTTCTAACAACAAGACGGAACTTATCAACATATTGATCGAGGCCGGGGCAAAAGTGGACGCGGTGGATTGTATAAACAGGACCGCGTTGTTCCATGCAGTCGCCGGCGAAAATACTGGTGACATACAAACCCTGCTGCAAGCAGGAGCAAACGTCAATGCGCGCGATGAGTATGGCGATACACCCCTGCGGGAAGCAATCAGGAAAAGAGATACGTCCCTGCTGAAATTATTGCTGGAACATGGCGCTGCTGTAAATGCCAGGGACAAGTATTTCGAAACCCCATTGCGTCTCGCCGAACGCAGCAATAATTTTGCTTGCGTACAAATCCTGCGGGAGCACGGCGCCTATGCAGGTATTGCAGGGCAGATCGCCATAACCCTGCGACGCATTATCGGCAAGCCTGCAGCCATAAACCCGGCCAAATCATAGCAGCATACGGGGCGCCCGATGAAATTCCATGAATCGCTCAGCCAAACGCCCGCGGCTGAAACTGTTCATCGTTGACAATGCTGGCGCTGTTGCCGGTGGCGCGGATAACGAACAGGCCCTGGCGTTCAGCATGTACCGGCGCTGACTCGCTCGCCTTGAGGTACGCCACCGCGCCGTAGATCGTCTTCCCGTGGTATTCCGGTTCGTAAACCGTAAACCTGGCCAGTTTCCCAAGAAAGTGATTCACGTCCTCCGGGCGCAGTGTAGTCTTCACTTCCACGACCACCACTTGCTCGCCATTCACAGCCAGGATGTCAAACTCAAAATGCTCGCCGTTGCGCCGGCCATGCGAGTGGGAATGAGTGTGCCGTACAGGTATATTCCAGCTTTGCAGCAAGTTAACCAGGTCTCCCTCCACCAGGCTCTCAATCAGCTTGCCCCATTTACTGTTGAACAACTCATCCGTTTTCTTCAGCCGCCGGTCGGTGTCCTTCATCTGTTTCCGGAGTTCTTTCATCTCCCGGTCGCGTTTCTTCTGCGCCTCGGCTAATTCCTGCAGGCTGGCCCAGACCGTCTCAAAAGTGGCAGGTTCACGATGCGATTTATTTTCCATGACAGATTCCTCCTTATCGGTTCGGTTGGTGTGCAACAGCATCAGCCGGACGCGGCCAGCCGACGCGTGACAATACTAATACGCGCGGACTGAAAGGGAAAGGGAAATTTCAGGACAAAGTAATTACAGGACACCCATAATTTCAGAAGTAACTACAGGACACCCATAATTTCAGGGGCATAAAAGAAACAGGACACCCAACAAAATTTTATGGGTGCCCCGTATTACTCTGATAATGGGTGTCCCGGATTACTCTCACCAGAATGGCAAGGCAACAGAGATTAAAAACAATAAACATTGACAGAGGCCTGAACAGTATTAATATTGTCAACGGGACCCAGGGATGTTGACCGCTGGGCTCAGGTTGGTTAATGGCTAATGCAATGAGGCGCAGAACAGTTAAATGGATTTTGAGATTATCGGCGACATACGACACCTTGAGACCATAGCCCAGGGCGCCGGAATTCGAGAGTTAAAACGCTTGCAGAAAGTGTATGGAATAGGCCGATGGCGAAAACGTAAGGGTGAGGCAACCATACAGCTTGCTGATGGCGCCATGCTGAACGCAGAAATTCACTGGTACGAAGCTCACGGCATAGGAAAATATGAATTCAAGATTAAACGATATCTGAAATGACGCTCATGCCGCCAACGACGCAATATGTGATTTGCATTGATAACTCCGGGTATGAGGCATCTCTGGAGCATCGAAAAGTCTATCAACTCATACCGGATGAGGAAGCAGCGAAACATCAACAGTTGCGTATCACGGATGAGTCAGGTGAGGACTACCTGTATCCGGAATCCTGTTTCATGGCTACGGGCCTGCCTGAAACAAGAAAGACCGCATCCTGATCCCCCCCGCCATTCCGGCGGCGCCACCCGTCACCCCTGGGCGACACCATAAAAATTAATGGGTGTCCCAAATTAAAACATGGGTGTCCCGAATTACCCGCCTCAGTCGCCAAATCGTATGTTTCAACGGTCATTTGTGATAGATTTATGGTTGCATGTCAGGGCCTGTCTCCTGATTAAACCAGAGACTTGAAATGAAACTCACCGTGAAAAACTTCGGGCCTATCCGCGAGGCCAGGAATATCGACATCAGTCCGATGACGATTTTCGTCGGTCCGAGTAATACCGGCAAGTCTTATCTGGCTATGTTGATCTATTCCATTTTTGAAGTGTTTTCAGATGAAGAATACGCTTGGCGGATATTTCGGTTGATAGAGAAAGAGAATAGAAATTATCCGGAAAATTTCAGTAACCAGGAAGTATCACAAGATATCGTATCCAAACAAATAGAACCTTGTTTTTCTCTATGGGCACAAGCTGTCAGCGACGTGTGGAAACAAAAGGTTGTATATTGCTTCGGAGAAGAAGGAAAAAATGTGATTGAAGGGAAGAACAGCAGTGAAGATTTTTCCGTCAGACTGTCTGACCCTGAAGATCAATTTATTTTAGACTTGACTGCTCCGGCAAACAGCAAAATTACATTGAAAAAGAGCAGGCAATTATCTGGGCATATAAATCTGATTATAGCGCTGTCAATGTCAGACAGAATTGAGGAATATACCTACCAGGTAGTTAAAGCAGACGGGAGCCACGAAACTCATAAGGAAGTCATGCCCCAAAATTATACAGAAATTATTATTCAACAATTCGAGTTGAACCTGTTCCCGTGGAAGCCGCTTGAATCCGTTATCGATGCATATTACCTGCCTGCCATCCGTGGCGGAATTATGCAAAGCCATCGTGCTCTCGTTAGCGCGCTGATAAAACGTGCGCCCATGGCCGGTTTGGACAGTATCCCCGCTATACCTCCTTTTAACGGAGTACTCTCTGACTTCATGACAAAACTGATAAACAGCGGAAGCGGAGAATTTGACGGTAGTAGCTTCAAAGGCAGGCAGCTAACGCGGCGCAGACGTCATAAAGGTCGCGATAGATTTGCTGATGAACTGAAAAAGCTGGAGGCAATCAACAGGAGATTAGAACGGCGTATTTTATCCGGAGAGATAGATATACAAAGGTCAGAAGCGCAATATCCTGATTTTCGCTATAAGTTTACCAGGGATGATAAAAAGTACGACTTGCCGTTAATGAGCGCGTCCTCGTCAGTCTCGGAGCTGGCCCCGGTATCCTTGTTTATTCGCCACTATGTATGCCCTGGCGACTTGCTCATCGTTGAAGAACCGGAGGCCCATTTGCATCCTGCCGCGCAACGAGATATTTCTGATGTGCTGGCCCGCCTTGTCAATGCTGGTGTTAACGTATTAGTCACCACACACAGCGACAACATCCTGGAACAAGTCAGCAATTTCATCTATGCGGCGGACCTTCCCGAAAGCAAACTGACAAAACTTGATGAAAAAAAATGCTCCGTTTACCTGTTTAAACCCGGCAGGGGGGGCAATAAGACTACGGTTAGAAAGATACCCTTTGATCCTGAAACCGGCCTCGTAACCCAGGATCATCTGGATGTCTCCTCCGCCCTGTACAATGAAACGGTCAACCTGATGGAGAAAAGGGAGAATGCAGGAAGTCAAACGGATATTTAATGACAAATATCAAGAGTGCGAAATTGATCAACGTCCGGAGTACAAGCTGGGAAACATAGATAGTCCCGTTGTATATTCGGTAGATTGTATTTTTGAGAGACCTCCCAAGCAAAGCGGAAGCCGCTGTGATGAATTTATCTTCTTTAACTTGAACCCGTCAAGCACCGGTATATACCTCGTAGAGAGAAAAGATAATCACAGTAACAACGTGATCAAAGTAAAAGAACAATTACAAGGTGGAGCCAAATTCATTGAAGATTTTCTGAATAACGACCCGGCGACAGATCGCCAGCCGTATGACTTTATGCCGGTTTGGGTTTCAAGGGGCATAAAACAAAACACACGCCGAGAGTTAATCAAACATAGAGTTTCCTTACGCTCTAAACTCAAACCTATCAAGCACCGAAAGGTCAACACTACATTACCAAAATTAGCATGAGAACTAGTACCTTTTCAATTTAATTCTGACCGGTTAAATTGTCATAGGCCCGGTGC
>JAPPLI010000178.1 GCA_028819495.1 Gammaproteobacteria bacterium
CACCCGCCGCCCCGCCCCACCCCACCGCCCTTTCTTTTTTATCTATCTCATTACGGCATACGAGATAGGCACCCGCAATACCTTCCTGGACGGGCGCGTGCGCCTGAACGTCACGGCCTTCTACTATGACCACGAACACCTGCAATTTACCTACGAGGACCCGGCGCCGTTTGCCGGCGGCACCTGGACCATCCCCGAGACGGAGGAGTACGGTATCGAGTCCGAAATGAGCTGGCTGCTGGCCGAGGGCTGGCAACTCGACGGCATGCTGGCCTGGCAGGACGGCAAGGTCAAGTCGGACAGGTTCGCCCTGGACGTGGAGGATTTTCGTGCAGCGACAAGGCTGTTCCAACTGGGTCTGTTTACCTCGGGCGCGGTCGATGAACGCATAAGGATGAACTTCGCCAATAACCTCAGGGGCAACGAACCGCCGAAACTGGTGGACCTCATGGCGCGCGTCGCCCTGTCGAACACTCATACCTTCTCTGACGGGTCCGTACTGGATTCGCGGGTGGAATATGTCCACCGGGGCGATTTCCAGGCCCGCATATTCAATCATCCGCGGGTCGATACCGTGCCCAGCTACGATATCGTCAATCTTTACTTTGACTACGACGTTGGCAACATGCCGCTCAGCCTCAGCCTGAGCGTCACCAACGTTTTCGACGAGAACGGGGTCAATAATGTCTTCACCAACCCGTACGGGCTGTGGACGACAAGCAGGGAATACATCCCGCCGCGGGAAGTCATCGGTTCGGTCAGGTACAGCTGGAACTAGGAATGGCCACCGACCAGCCTCAGCATGAGCTCCGGCCCACGCAACCCACGTGGACGCACCTGGCCCTGCATGTAAAGGACATCGACAAGGTAATCGCCTGGTACGAGGAGTTCACGCACCTGACGTTGCTGGCCCGGGAAGAGGACGAGGACGGGTACTCGGCCTGGCTCGGGGACAAAAGCCAGAGTGAGAGCCCGTTCATCCTGGTGCTCGGCCAGTTCTTCCCCGGACATGATCCGTTCGCCCCGGTGGAGCATCCGACCCTGGGACCGTTCAACCATATCGGTATCGAGGTGCCTGACAAACAGACAGTCGATGACATAGCCGCCAGGGCGAAGGACGCCGGCTGCCTGATCCTGGGCCCGCAACAGATGCCCAAGCGAATCGGCTACATCTGTTTTGTGCGCGACCCCGAAGGCAATATGGTGGAGTTCTCCTACGACCAGGGAGTTTATGAAAAGGCCCGTGAGGTGTGGGGCAACAGCGGCTAAGGCATATCCGTCATTCCGGTTCCAGCAGGATCTTGCCGATAAACTCGCCGCTGAGCAGCTTTTCCTGTGCCTTACCCCCCTCTGACAGGGGGAATACGCTGTCCACGACCGGCTGGAAGTCGCCCGCACAATATTGCTCCCATGCCGGCCCGAATTCATCGTAACGAAACGGGTCGGAACCGAGGATTTTCAGGCCCATATTGAACAGGTAACCCAGGTTCGGGATAAGCGCTGAATTTCCGGAAGTGTTGCCGCAGGTCACCAGGCGCCCGCGTGGCTTGAGCGCCGCCAATGAGGCTTCCCACAAGGCCTCGCCTACGTGGTCGAACACCAGGTCGACACCCTCGCCGCCGGTCATATCCCGAGCCCAGGTCGCCACGTCGACCGTACGGTTATTGCAGGTGTCCTCGGCGCCCAGTTCAACAGCCTTTTCGCATTTTTTCCCACTGCCTGCGGTAGCCAGCACTGTGGCTCCTGCCTGCCTGGCCCATTGAATGGCGGCGATGGACACGCCGCTGCCGGCGGCATGGATCAGCACCGTCTCGCCGGCCTTGAGTTCGCCTGTCTCGAACAGGGCGTGATGCGCGGTCATCCAGCAGGTGGGGAAGACCACGGCATGGCGCCACGACATGTTGTCGGGAATCGGGTACAGGTGGGTCTCCGGCGCCAGGCATTGCTCCGCGTAGCCGCCGGCGACGGTGCCGCCTATGACGCCGAGAATACCGTACAGGTCGTCCATGCCCGCCAGCTTCGAACCCTCGGGTACTCCGGACATTGAGGGGTTCACCAGCACCCGGTCGCCCGGTTTCACCCGCGTGACATCCGACCCTGTTTCACTCACTGTTCCCACAACGTCCAGCCCGGAAATATGCGGCAGACTGAACCCGGGAATTGTGAACCAGCCGTTGCGCTGCGCGACATCCAGGTGGTTTATCGTCGTTGCCGCGACGTTGATAATAACGTCACGCGGGCCGGGTTCCGGGTCAGGTACGTCCCGGTACTGCAGCACTTCCGGTCCACCGTGTTGGTCGTAGATCAATGCTTTCATGAGCCTCTCCTGCGTCAGGTAACAAATGATTCAACATGCTGGTATGATAACAGCACCGGGACGGTTACCCATACACCTGGAGAGAAACCATGGCTACACCCAGCCCGGCAATGCTGATGCCGGATACAGGCGATCTTGATGAGAGCCTGGGCCCCCTGGCGGATGGCGAAGTCAGCCTGCGTTCCTGGCTGCGCCGGCTGCATGAGGCGGAGCAACTCAGGCAGATTCAATGCGAGGTGGACACCAACCTTGAACTGGGCGCCATCACCCGCATCAACCTGGGTCTGGCAGGACCGGCCCTGCTGTTCGAGAATTTAAAAGATTACCGGAATACCCTCTCGACCCGTTTCCTGACCTGTGGGCTGGGCAATAAACGGCAACTGTGCGCGTTGCTGGATCTGCCGCCGGAAACCACCGACAAGGCGATCGTACGCCACCTGAAAGAGACCTACGCAAATCCCGTGGAGCCGGTCATCGTCGGGGACTCGCCGGTCAAACAGCACATACTGACGGGCGATGACATCGACCTGAACCAGTTCCCCGCGCCCGTCTGGCAGGAACTGGACGGGGGGCGTTACCTGGATACGTTCTGCGGCGTCATAACCAGGGATCGGGACACCGGTCGCGAGAATATTGGCCTGTATCGCGGCCAGGTCGTGGACAGGAACCATATCGCCAAGGTCATGCTGCCGACCCAGGGCGGCGGTGGACACCTGACGAGTTACCGGCAGAACCGGGAGAAAATGCCCGTCGCCATCGCCTACGGCGCCCATGACGTGGTGCCTTTCTGCGCCGGCAGCCCGTTTCCGCGCCACGTCTGCGAATGGGACATGATGGGCGCCATCCTGGGCAGGCCCCTGGAACTGGTGAAATGCGAAACCGTTGATCTGGTGGCGCCTGCGGGCGCCGAGGTCATCGTCGAAGGCTATCTGGACCCGGACCCTAAGAGCTACCGCATGGAAGGCCCGTTCGGCGAGTATCCCGGCTATGCCGGCGGTACGCCGTCACCCAAGCCGGCCCTGGAAGTGACCTGCATCACCCACCGGGACGCTCCCATCATGCGCGGCACCCTGGAGGGCTGCCGTCCCGGTTTCCCCTCGGAGGATTCGATACTCTGTTCCTATAGCTGGTCGGCCCTCTTCTGGAACATGCTGGAAGCTGCCGGCGTGGTGGGCGTCACCGACGTCTGGTGCCCCCACGTCTCGACCGGTACGCACATAGTGGTGCAGATCCGCAAGCAGTACCGCGGCCATGCCCAGCAGGTGGCCATGGCCCTGTGGGGAACCAGCGCGGCCCAGTGGTTTTTCAAACACGTGCTGGTGGTGGAGGAAGACATCGATATCCGCGATCCCCTGGCGCTGGAATGGGCCATCGCGTTCCGGGTCAACGCCGGCATGGACCAGGTCATGATGTTCGGCCCCACGTTCGGCTCGCCGCTCGACCCCTCCGTCTCCCACGACGTACTGGACATGCCGCGCTTTCGCACCGGCAAGTGGACCCGTGTGCTGGTGGACGCCACCCGCAACTGGGAACTGGCCAAAAACGAAGACTGGGACGGCCGGAGCTTCCCGCCTGTGGGCAAACTGGAACCGGAACTGGAGGAAAAAATACGGGCGCGCTGGGAGGAATACGGCATCGGCATCCCCTACCTGGACGAGGACCAGCGGGAACAACTGACCCTGGCCAACCTGCGCGACGTGCTGCCGTTTATCTAGATTGAGATATAAGGGGTCAGAGTAAGTTTACTGTGACCCCGTCTATTGCAGAAACTGCATCGGCTCAGCGATTCATCAGCTTCGTAAAGTATTCTTCCAGCCTGTTCATGGCTTCTTCAATGCGTTCGATGGGTTCGGCGCCGAAGCAGATGCGCAGGTGGCCTTCGCCGGTGTCGCCGTAGAAGGTGCCTTCCTCCACGACCACGTGCGCCTGTTCAAGGAGTTCATTGGCGATTTGCTCGGACGGCACTCCCGTGGCCGAGACGTCCGGGAAAGCATAGATGGTCCCTTCAGGCATCCTGCAACTGACGCCAGGCATGGCGTTCATTCTCCTGACGATGAGTTCGCCGCGGCGCTTGTCTTCAATGACCATCTGCCGCACGCAATCCTGTGAGCCCTTGATGGCGGCATAGCCCCCTTCCTGTATGAACGTGTTGAGATGGGCAATATCGTTCATGGTGATTTTCAGGATGGCCGGCATGAACTTTTTATCCGCCACGATATACCCCATGCGCCACCCGTCCATGGCATAGGCCTTGGTAAACGCATACATGGTAAGGGTGCGTTCCTTCATGCCGGGCAGGGAGGCGATACTGATGTGCCTGTTGCCGTCGTAAGTGATTTGTTCATACACCTCATCCGACATAACCAGCAGGTCGTGCCTTCTGGCGACGTCCGCGAGGGACTCGAGTTCTTCGTACGTGAACACCCTCCCGGTCGGGTTGGCAGGGTTGACCAGGGCTATCATCCTGGTATTGGGCGTCACGGCCCGTTCGATGGCCTCTGCATCGATGCGAAACCCGTTCGCCTTATCCAGCGGAACCGGCACTACCTTGCCGCCGGGCAATTCGATTTTATTTACATGTTGGGGGTAATAAGGTTCCAGCACGATGACTTCATCCCCAGTGTCAATCGCCGCCATGCAGATGGCAAAGGCGGCATGGGTCACGCCGCTGCAGACAAGGATTTCATCAGCTTGCGCTTCAATGTAGTTTCGTTCAAACACCTTCTCCGCCAGCGCCTCACGGAACTTCTGCAACCCGCGAAAATCGCTGTAATGGACCTGCCCGTCATCCAGGGCCTGCTTGGCGGCTTCCTTGATGTGCGCCGGCGTATCGAAACTGGGCATGCCGACCTCAAGGTGGATGACATCGATACCCTGCTCCATCATCGGTATTGCCTTTTCATACATGCCGAAGGATTTGGTTGAGGATTCAGTTATCCGTTTTGCCGGCCATTTCATCAGAAAGTCTCCACGCTGTTTTAATGTGATGCCTGGCTGCCGCGCAGTTGCGCGGTCTCGCCCTGCTCGATACTGAAGCCGAAGGGCGTGCCGTCGCTGCGCACCTCGACGCCATATTGTTCCCGCGCCGATTCGATGGATACCAGGCCGTTGCGTACGTCGCTCAGTACGGCCTCCGGGTCACGCTGTCTGGGATCGCCGAAACCGCCGCCGCCACTGGAGACAATGGTCATGGTGTCCCCCTGCTTCAGGGTGTACATGCGGTTGCCGTCTATGTCTTCCAGGCTGCCGTCGGCATGTTCCAGCGTCATCCGGTGCGGGACCGCGCCCTGCCCGTCCCGGATACCCAGGGGCGCGGTGAAATCACGGGCGCCGCTGCCGAAATTGGCGCAGGCGATGCCATCGCCCTCTACGCTGAAGGTATAACGCACCCCGAAACCGCCGCGCCACCGGCCCGGACCGGCGCTGTCGGGTTCGATTTCATATTCGACCAGTTTGTACGGCGTCACCAGTTCATGCAGTTCCGGGTCCGGGGCGCGCAGGCCGCCCAGGGTGACCGGTGTGCCCACGTGGTCCCAGCCGTCATACCCGTGCACCGCGCCGCCGCCGCCCTTGCTCATGAAGTGGATATCGGCAAAGAAGCGGCCGGTGCCGGGGTGTATCCCCATGGTGGCCGGGGCGCACCAGCGCCCCCACAGCGCCGGCACCTGCTCCGGTATGACCTGCGCCAGGGCCAGCCAGGTGGCCTCGATCATGGCCTCGCCGACGCACAGGGTACAGCACGAAGTGGGCGCCGGTTCCGCTGCATTCACTATTGTTCCCGCCGGCGCGACGACATGCAGGGGTCGCACCGCCCCGTCATTGAACTCAATATCGTTGCTGATGGCGCCCGTCGCGAACAGGGCCAGGTGGCTCATGGCATTGGTGTTCGGCAGGGTGCTGTTGATGTAACCTACGGACTGCGGGTCGCTGCCGGTGTAATCAAAGGTGACGTTGTCGCCCTCGACCTTCAGGGTGAGCCGCACCATCGGGCTCTGGTCGAACACGATGCCGTCGTGGTCGATAGCGCGCTCCGCATAATACTCGCCGTCCGGTATGGCAGCGATGTCGGCGCGTACCCGACGTTCCGTAGCGTCAAGTATTTCCGCGGTGGCGAAGGACAAGGTTTTCGCGCCGTACTGGTCGAGCAGGGCGGTTAACCTCCTCTCTCCCAGGTTGACCGCGCCGATCTGGCACTGGATATCCCCTTCCACCAGTTCCCGGGCGCGCACGTTGAGCAGGATGAAGTCCAGCACGTCTTCCCGCAGCACGCCCTTGTCGGCAAGTCGCAGGCAGGGAATGCGCAGGGCGTCCTCCCAGGCGTCCCGGGCCTCCGGGTTGTAGCCGACCACACCGCCGCCGCCCATGTCGGCATGGTGGCCCTTGGACAGCAGCCAGTAACGCAACTGCCCGTCGCGGAACACCGGCTTCATCACGTTCAGGTCCGGCGGGTGGTTGTTGCCGCGGTACGGATCGTTCAGCACGAACAGGTCGCCTTCGTGGATATCGCCGGCAAAGCGCTCTGCAATGGCCTTGGCGGTAAACGGCGTGGACGCGGCGATGTCCGGGATGTAGATGGTTTGCGCCACCAGTTCCGTGTTGTTATCGAAGATGGCGGTGGTGAAATCCCGCGCTTCGGAAAAAATCGGCGAACGGGAGGTGCGCAACATGGTCTCACCCATCTCCTTGCAGATGGAGGACAGGCGCGCGCTGATGATGGCAACGTCAACCGGATCGATCTGGTTCATGACTCTATTATATCCGCAGATGACGCAGATTAACGCAGATAAAAAGATTCATCTGTCCTGTCCGCTCGATTCACGGGTCAGGAGGTAATTGCCCCACTCGTCACAGCCCAGTTCGGAATCACCGGGCAGCACGATGGTCGTGGTCGGCTGCTCGATGATGGCCGGACCCGGCAACCGGTTGCCCGGGCGCAAGGCGAGTCCGTCGTAGACGGGCACCGTGATCATCCTGTTGTCGAACCAGGCAGGCCGTTCGCCCTTGCGGGCATGGTCCGCCGCGGCGCCGCCGGGTTCGTGTTTCCGGGTTTCCGGTTTCCTGGTTGCGCCCGTGGCGCTGAGGCGCAGGTTGATGAGTTCCACTTCCGCCTGGGGCATGCTGTAACCGAAGCGTTCATCATGCAGGTGGTGAAACCGGCTCACCAGTTGCTCCCACGCAGCGCTGTCCGCCTTGCCTTCAGTGAAGCCCGGCACCTCGACCTCGTTGAACTGGCCGACGTAACGCAGGTCGGCGGAGAAATCCAGGCTCACGTCGACGCCGGCGACCTGCTCCTCCCTGAACGTCGCGAGCGCCATCTCTCCCAGGTTCTGGATGGCCTCATTAATGACCGCGAAATCCACCAGGGAGCCCACCATGGCGCAGGTGCGGATGTACGTGTGTTTCAAGTCGGACAACAACATGCCGGCCGCGCAGAACACGGAGGATTCCCGCGGCACCAGCAGGGTGTCGATGCCCAGTTCCCGGGCGATGGGCACGGCATGGATGGGCCCGGCGCCGCCTGCCACGATCATGGCGAACTCGCGCGGGTCCAGGCCGCGCTGCACCGTGACCACCGTCACGGCATTGCTCATGATCGAGTTCGCCACCCGGTAAATACCGTAGGCGGCGTCCGTGACGGACAGGCCCAGGGGTCCGGCAACCCTGGTTTCAATGGCGCTGACGGCCGCGTCCCGGTCCAGCTTCAGGGCGCCGCCGTGGAAGTAATCGGCATCCAGGTAACCCAGTACCAGGTCCGCATCCGTCACCGTCGGTTCGGTTCCTCCGCGTCCGTAACAGGCAGGGCCGGGGTCGGCGCCGGCGCTGGTCGGCCCGACGTGCAGTATGCCGCCGTCATCGACGCCGGCAATCGACCCGCCCCCGGCGCCCACGGTGTGAATATCCAGCATGGGCACCGCCACGTGGAAACCGCCCACTTCATTCTCCGAGGTAACCGCGGCGCGCCCGTCCCTGACCAGGGCGACGTCGAAACTGGTGCCGCCCATGTCCACGCTGATGAGGTTGTTGTAATCGTGGGTGCTGCCGTAGTGGATCCCGGCTCCGGGACCGCCGGCCGGTCCCGACAGCAGGGTGTTGACGGCAAACCGGCTGGTGACCCTGGGCGACATGCAGCCGCCGTTGGACTGCATGATGTTCAGCACGCCGCTGAACCCGTTGGCGCCAAGGCGTTGCTCCAGTTTATCCAGGTAACGGGCCAGCGGCGGCCCGGTGTAGGAATTCAACGCAGTGGTGCTGTGCCGTTCATATACCCGTATCTGCGGCAACACCTCGCTGGACAGGGAGATGTACACCCCCGGCAGGGTTTCCTCAAGTATTTCCCGGGTACGCAGTTCATGGGCCGGGTTGAGAAACGACCAGAGATAGGAGACCGCCACGGCTTCAACTTCGGCGGCGCGCAGTGTCTCGCCCGCGGCGCGTACCTCATCTTCGGCCAAGGGGGTGATGATGCTGCCCTTGGCGTCCACCCGTTCGGTCACCGTGAGGGTCAGCGCACGTTCCACCAGGGTAGGCGGCGGCGCCTGTTCCAGGTCATAACGCTCCCCGGTCTTCATGCCCCGGCGCATGGCCAGCAGGTCGCGGAACCCGCGGGTGGTGATGAAACCAGTGCGGGCGCCGCTACGGGTAAGCACGGCATTGGTGGTGATCGTGGTGCCGTGGACGATTGCATCCACTCCGGAAAGAAAGTCCTGCAATTCGCTCCGGTCGCCCCGCGCAGCCTGCTCGAGCGCGTCAAAGACACCCAGGCTGGGATCGGCCGGCGTAGTAGGCGCCTTAAAGATGCGCGTGCTCCCGTCATCATCGCATACCAGCAGGTCGGTGAAGGTGCCGCCGACGTCGATACCGATTTGATAACCCATGTTCTTTTCTAATTCCGTAACGGAGCATTGAACCGGGACGGATTTAAATCCGTCCCGAAACGACGGGGTCAGAGTAACAGATGGGTGGGGCCAGAGTAAAATCATTACCATCGTGGCCGGTGGCAGGATCGGGGTGATTTTACTCTGATCCCGGAATTTAGCGGGAACGGTTGAATTGAAAGCGCTCCGCCTGCTCCCGCGCTCAACCTGTGTTAAAATTTTCAGCGTATCCGCACCTGGCGCGATAGTGATATGACACAACAACTGTTACCCTCCGGCTTTTCCGACCTGGAGCCGTTTGCCGATTGGGCGCTGGCCGGCGAATCCGACCGGCTGCAAAAACGTCTCGCTTCTTCCATGGAAGACATCCAGGGGTTTTATTCCGCCATGCTGGAGCGCATAGAGGATGCGCTTGAATACCTGAACGGCTTTTCCCTGGACGAGTTGCCGGAACCGGAGCAACGCCTCCTGAACATGACCCTGTCCCTGGCCGAGGTCTGGGTCGCCGTGGAACTGTACAAACAGCCTGACCACCCTTTCGGCCTGGACATGCGGCGTTTCGTGCCTGGCGAGGCGAACTCCGTTCCTCCCGTATGAGCCGGGATATAACCTGAAAACCAGTGACAGGCACCGCCCCATGGAACTGACCCACAAGACCCGCACGTCAAAATACCCCGAACTGGGAACGGATCCGCTCCCCATCAAGCCCTGTGTCGACCCCGATGTATTCAAGGCGGAACGGGAGGCGGTATTCCGCCGTTCCTGGTTGAACGTAGGCCGGGTTGAACTGATCCCCGAAGCGGGCGATTACTTCGTCAGGGACATCGAGGTCTGCTATACCTCCGTCCTCGTTGTGCGCGGGCACGACAATGTCATCCGGGCCTTTCACAACATGTGTTCGCACCGGGCCAACCAGGTAGTGTGGAAAAACCGCGGCAAGTGCCGGGGCGCCTTTGTCTGCCCGTTCCACGGCTGGGCCTTCGATACCCGGGGCAAGCTGATCAACATGACCGACAGGGAAAACTTTTTTACCGGCCCCGATGCCAACCTCGATATGACGGAAATCCAGACGGACGTCTGGAACGGCTTCATATTCATCCGCCTCAAGCCGCAGGACGACCAGTCACTGGAAGACTACCTGGAACCGGTCTCCTCGTCCCTCAAGGACTACCCGTTTGCCGAACTGACCCGGCGCGAGTGGTACAGCGTGGATGAGAAAGTCAACTGGAAGGTGCTGCTGGACGCGCAATTGGAAGGCTGGCACGTGCCGTTCCTGCACCGGGACAGCCTGGCCCGCTCCACCTCCGCGGCCGGCATGCTGTTACGTCACAGTGTTCTGGAGGCCCTTGGTCCTCACGGGCTGCTCGGCACCGAACCTCCCCCGGTATTCAATCCCACGCCGGTGGGAGAGGCAAGCCTGAAATACGGCATAGGCGCCTACGATGCGTTTGCCTTTATCGAAGCGCGCCGCACGGATACGGAAAAATACCACCTGAGGGGCGCGATGAACCTGTAC
Source organism: Gammaproteobacteria bacterium (assembly GCA_028819495.1). Taxonomy (GTDB): domain Bacteria; phylum Pseudomonadota; class Gammaproteobacteria; order Eutrophobiales; family Eutrophobiaceae; genus JAAXHV01. The sequence continues at coordinate 10,709 of JAPPLI010000178.1, forward strand.
TTCATCTTCCCCAACGTCATCATGGGCCTGATGCGGGACTGCTATTGGATGTATAACGTGTGGCCGCTCGCCGTGGACCGCACGGTGTGGGAGATCGGCGTGAACACGGTCCCGCCGCGCAACGCCGGGGAATTGTTCTGCCAGGAATACAACAAGGTCGGTCTGCGCGATACCCTGATGGAAGACACCGCCACCCATGAAAAAGTGCAGCAGGTATTGAAATCCGGCGCCAAGGAACACTTCCATTTCCAGGACGAGGAACTGGCTTTGAGGAATTTCCACCACGCGGTCGACGCCTGCCTGGCGAAACTCCCGAAATCCTGATGGGAAATGCAGATCGTGGATAGACCTGCACATATCACGGCAGGCGTATCCGGCCATGTCGATCACGGCAAGACCAGCCTGGTCCGGGCGCTGACCGGCATGGAGACGGACCGTCTCAGGGAAGAGAAGGAAAGAGGCCTGTCAATCGTGCCGGGTTATGCGTACCTGGAGTCGGAACGGGGCGTGATCGATCTCATAGACGTACCCGGCCACGAAGATTTCATACGCCTGATGATATCCGGCGCCACCGGCATCGATTACCTGCTGCTCACGGTGGCGGCGAACGAAGGGATCAAGCCGCAGACGCGGGAACACCTGCATATCGCCGACCTGCTCGGCGCAGGCAAGGGGCTGGCAGTCATTACCAAGTCCGACCTCGCAGCTCCCGGCGCTTGCGGGCGGGTTGCGGATGAGATCAGAGACTTCACTACAGGCACATTCATGGAAGGTTGCCGGATCATCGAGACATCCGTGAGCGACGGTGAGAGTATCGATAATTTAAGAGCGCTGCTGGAACAGCAGTTGCTCAACCCGATCGGGAGGAGTGACACCGGACAGTGCTACCTGCCCCTGGACCGGGTGTTCACCATGGCCGGTTTCGGCACCGTCGCAACCGGCACCCTGAGGAACAGCACGCTGGCAACCGGCCAGGAGGTTGATATTCTGCCGCAGGGGCGCCGGGCCGTTATCCGCCAATTGCAGGTGCATAACAGGGCGGAAGACATTGCGTACCCGGGACAGCGGGTTGCAGTCAACCTGCGTAACGTCGACAGGAGCAGCATAGCCAGAGGCGATGTGCTGGCTTCTCCGGGGTACCTGAAGCCTACCCGCCTTTTCGACGTTGAATTGCGCCTGCTGGCCGGAGCGGATGCCCCGCCCAGGTACGGTGAGGTGATCCGCGTCCTGTTCGGGACCTGCGAAGTACCGGCGAAGTTGCGTATCCTGGGCGGCGAGCAGGCGCAGCCGGGTTCGACGTTCCCTGCCCAGGTTGAGTGTACCCGCGCCGTGGCGGCGCCGATCGGGGAGCGTTTTATCGCGCGCAGCATGTCACCGGTCAGGACTATCGGCGGCGGGCGCATCCTGGACAACGCCCCGGCAAAGCACCGCCGCTCGGACCGGCGCGCCGTGAGTCGGCTGACCAGGCTGGCGAGCGGTGATAGCGTCGAAGTGATTCGTGAACGGGTCCGGGCCGCAGGTGTCCGGGGTATGGATATCGCCGACCTGGCCAGGTCCGTGAACCTGGCCGAAGAAGAACTGGCGCAGAGACTGGATGAAGTGGAATATGTATTCATTGAGACGCGGCGGGTGATGTCCGGGGACGCGTTCAATGCCTTGTGCGAACAGGCGTTGGCCGAAATAAAGGAATTTCACAAGACAAACCCGCTGCGTCAGGGACAGCCCCTGGAAGACCTGCGCGCCCGTCTTGAAGACGGCATCGACGAGACGGTTTTCCGGTTCCTGGTTGACCACTTGGCAGCGGAGGATATTATCCGGACCGATAAAACCCTGGTGCGCCTGCGGGACTTCGACCCCCTGGAAGCGCTCAATGCCGATGAAAAGAAGACCGCCGGGGAAATAGCCGCAGCATTCAAGGCGGGCGGTTTACAACCACCGGAACTGAACGAGGTGCTGCAAGGCAGCCCGCAGCGGAAACGCCTGTACCGGTTCCTGACCGAAACCGGCGAACTGGCGCCGCTGCATAACAGGGAGACAAACCGTACGCTGATATTCCATCGCCACAGCATCGACCAGGCGGTGCGCAAACTGGAGCAGGCCTATCCCACTTCCACTGCATTCACCATGGCGGACGCGCGCAAACTCCTGGATACTTCAAGGAAGTACGCCATCCCCCTGCTGGAATACCTGGACAACCAGCGCGTGACCGTCCGCATCGGGGACAAACGCAAACTGTTATGAACTGGAGGTGAAAGAAGTCTGGTGACTTCCCTGGTCTTCAAAACCAGTGACTTGCCCAACGCGAGTGGTGGGTTCGATTCCCATCCACCTCCGCCAAAGTATTTATATAACTTTATCAAAAAGCTTCGCCTCGGCGAGCATCTGGTCAATAAAATTTCTGTTGGCATTTGTACAAACATGGTGCTAACATCAAGGCCGATTGACACACGGAGATAGATGACATGCCATCGGTATCGATACCAGCAGCGCCGGCCCGCTCTGCCCGTCTGGGATTGCGCGCAACGCCGGAACAGGAAATGATCCTGCGCGAGGCCGCGCAGGTGAGACGGAAAACGTTGACGGATTTCATTCTTGAAAGCGCCTGTCAGGCGGCCCAGGATACGTTATTGGACCAGCGGTTGTTCCTGGTGGATGATAACCGTTACCGGACATTGCTCGAACTGCTGGAACGGCCGGCAGAGGATAATCCTGGTCTTCAACGATTATTTTCCACCCCCGCGCCCTGGGATGACGGGTGACGCTGCACCGGCCCGTCCCGCTTGATGCAAGTCACCTGCTGGAACCGTTTGATTGCGGTGAGCCGATACTGAATGACTGGCTGGCCGGCCATGCCCGCCAAGCGCAGGCCGGCGGTTCGGCGAAGACCTTCATCGTTACGGATGACGACCAGGTTGTCGGCTACTACAGCTTGACGGTAGGGCAAATCAATGCCATTGAAGCGCCGGCGCGTGCACGAAAAGGCATGGGGCGCTACCCGCTTCCCGTGGTTATCCTGGCCCGGTTGGCAGTGTCCCGGGAGTGTCACGGACGGGGAATCGGAAGGGGGTTACTGCAGGATGCGATTGGGCGGACGTTGGCCATTGCTGAACAGGCCGGAGTTCGCGCCATGCTGACCCATCCCCTGCCCGGCACAGCCGGTTTCTATGAACGCTTTGGTTTCATTCCTTCCCCCCTCAAGGAGAATCAACTCCTTTTGCTCCTGAAGGATGCGAAAAAATTACTTGCCGGCAATTATAAGCAGTCTCCATAAAACTGCTTATAACATCACTCAGGTGAAATCGCATGTTTACCAATGATGATAAACAGCAGTATGGAGCAGGGACAGGATGCCGGTGAACTCAGCGAGTACCAATTCTGATCCGTGAACAAGCGGGAAGTCCTGTACCGGAACAGGATCCTGGTCCAGTATATTCTGTACGGTCCCGATGACGTATACTGGTACGAACACCTGTGTGAGCAAGGCATTATTCCGGGCGAAAACCACATGCTGTTATTTGTTCTGGGAAGTTACGGAAAACAGGTCGGGAATCCATCACAATTGGCGGAATATCTGAAGGCTCTCGAACGCCCGTCGCCCTGGATGGTGTGCGCCTTCGGAGCTGACGAGTTGCCGGTGATGGAAGAGGCAGTCAGGCTGGGCGGGCACTGCCGGGTGGGGTTTGAGAATAACCTGGAGGTTAAACCGGGAATCACTGCGGCCGACAATGCAGAACTTGTACGCTCGACAGCAGAAATTGTCCGTAAGTCAGGAAACGGGATTGCGGACTCCAGGGCCGCAAGGCGGTTATTTCCGAAGTAAGGATTAAGCTGCGCCGGGAATTCTTGGGCGGTTCACTCTTTGTTCAAATATTGTTTAAGGGGATTGGTGTTACCCCCTGCAAAATAGCTTACAATTCCCATGCCCTTGCTGATTACTGATCATGTCCGGCAAACTCAAGCCTACTGACTGGCGGACACTGGAAGCCATTGTATTAGCTGATTAAATTTGGGACTTACTACTTATCCAGCCTGGCCAGTTTTTCCTTCAGCTCCAGGGACAGGTTGGCAAACCACTCATTTTCCTTGCCTGATTCAGGCAGGACTTCTCCGTATTCGATCATCTGGTTCGGCAGCAGGTCGACAATATACACCCAGACATTTGACTGGTCCAATCCTGAAAACCTGACC
>JAPPLI010000108.1 GCA_028819495.1 Gammaproteobacteria bacterium
AATGGCGAGTCCTTGCCAAGGGCTGCAACGCCGTATTGGCGTCGCTGTGTGGCTCTGAACATGTCAATATTAACTGGAAAGGGTACTAGATTATTGCCGGTTTTATTTTTAAATGAGTGGAGTGAATCATGAGTACACCTAAAGCATTACGCTTTAACATAAGGGACGTTGATTGGGAAATGACACCGGAATTTGGCGGTGGCGAACATATTTTCTACCGGTCAGCCGACGAGACACGTGCAGTTGTGGCTTTCAAGGAATCCGGAAAACATACCTTCACCTACCCTTTTGACGAATTTGCCTTCGTACTCAAAGGGTCTGCCAAAGTCGATGTCCATGGAGGTGAGAGCTTTTCAATCAGCGCCGGCGATATATTATATGTTGAGGAAGGCACCACGATTAATTTCGAGATGAGCGATGATTTCGAAGACATCACCATGCTGGTATCAGACAAGCCGGTAACTTGGCGTTAAAGTACCCTGGAACAGTGTAATCCGGAACTGGGATACCGATTAAAATGCAACCTGCGACCCGTACGTTAATCGACACACTGGCAAAGTCGCTCTCCACCCCGCTCGAGGAAGCCCGGGGCCTGCCGCCCCAGGCTTACCTGTCCGAAGAATTCTACGAACTCGAACTCGAACACCTGTTCCGGCGCGACTGGATCTGCGTCGGACGTGAAGAAGAAGCAGCGCAGACCGGCGACTACTTTACGATAGAACTGGCTGGCGAACCGCTGCTCGTTGTGCGCGGGACCGATAACAGGCTGAGAGCGCTGTCCAACGTCTGCCGCCATCGTTATATGCAGGTGGTAATGGGACAGGGAAACGCAGCGCGGTTGTCCTGCCCCTACCACGGCTGGACCTACCGGCTTGACGGCAAATTGATGGGCGCGACCAGTATGGCGGAAAGCCGGATACTGGATAAGGAAAACTGCCGGTTGCCGGAATTCAGGCTGGAAACCTGGCTCGGTTTCATTTTTGTCAACCTGGATAACGATGCAGAGGCGCTGGCGCCGCGGTTGCAGGAATTGGGTGACCGACTGGCGCCCTACCACATTGACGGAATGCGAATTTCCTCGATGTATGACGAAATATGGGAAGGGAACTGGAAGCTGACCATGGAAAACAATGCCGAGGCTCACCATCACCGTACCCTGCATCCGGAAACCCTGCAGCCGTGGATGCCTGGTGATAATTCGCACTGTGGTGAGGATGAACGGGACTGGAGTTTGCTGCGTACGCCGCTGATGATGGACCTGGTACGCGCTGAAGCGCCGATGTACGCCGACCTGATGGAGCGGTGGAGTGCAGACATCAAACCACAGGACAGGGAAGAGACACTGACATACGTCATTTATCCGTCAGGCACCATCGATGCATCACCGGGGATTGTCTTCTGGAAACGGATTCTGCCCCTCAGCATCGATCGTACCCGGGTGATGATGGGCGCCCTGGTGCCGGAGGAGGAGCTGAATGACGAGTTGAGCCGCTACAACAGGGAATTTTTCGAGGAAATCAACCCGGAGGATTATAAGGCAACCTGGCGGCTGCAAAGAACTATCGGTTCACGCTATGCTGAAGCAGGTCCCCTCAGCGTCAAGGAAGCCTGCCTGTTTTATTTTCAGCGTTACCTGGGAAGGCGCTTGAGTAATATTTGAACAGGAAAATCAATCACCGTAACGTACGAGGCTCAGGCCGGCGCAGATATTGATTTCCTGACCGGTTATACACCGGCTGGCATCACTGGCGAGATAGGCCGCCATACCGGCTATATCTGCCGGCTTGATAACGACACCCAGGGTATTATCACTCATACTCTCTTCAATCAGCTTTTCCAGCGACTGTCCTTCTTCCTTGATATCCTCAAATGCCTTCCTCGCCAAAGGCGTATCCACCCAACCGGGGTTGATGCTGTTTGCAGTTATGCCGTACTGACCAACCTCAACAGCCAGGCACCGCACCAGGGAATTCAATCCGGCCTTGGATGCACAATAAGCGCTGCCGGATACTTCCGCCATGATGGCGCTTACCGACGAGATGTATAACTGCCGGCCGCCCGTGCCCTGTTCTATCATGAACGGTACGGTCAGCCTGGTGATGAGCGACGGCGCCATCAGGTTAACCGCCATGGTCTTCTGCCAGATATCTTCATCAGTATCCACCACGGCAGCCGGGATATAGATGCCGGCATTATTCATCACGATGTCGATACCGCCGAGACCCATGATTGCAGCCTTGCACATGGCTTCGATGGTTGACGCATCCGTCAAGTCGGCTTCAACTGCAAAAGCCTGCCCACCGGCTGCCTTAATCTTTTCTACGGTTACTGACGCTTTCGCAAGTGTACGCGCATGAACAGCGACGTGGGCGCCCGAAGCGGCAAACGTCTGGGCAATAGCTGCGCCGATACCACTGGAAGCGCCGGTTACCAGAGCGCGTTTACCGCTGAGATCAATATACACAAAGATACCTTTCCTGTAGTTTTATTTACTGCGAATAGTTTGTTCGGTTATTTTTACAACATTATAAGCAACGGACCTGTTGTCAACAATGTCGGGACTTGATAAGACGCAGCCAATGGCCTATATTCTATACCTGTCTCAACCAGCATAGGAGATGTGAAAGATGGGTAAAATGGGTACGCTTACCCTGGACAAGTGGGGTCCATTCTCGCCGGTTCATGACTCGTGCGCAGCCAAGGGTCCCTGGTATTACATCAACACCGAAGGGATCATCATCGAATTTGAAACAGACGAGGATGCGGCGCGGAGCCTCATGCCTCCGGATCTCGAGCTAGTCGAGCCGGCGTCGGCCTTCGTCTCAATTGTGGAAAACCATTGGACGACGCTGGGGCCGTATGGCGAGGCTTATATGGGCATCATGTGTAAGTGGCAGGGAGAAGTCTGCTGTTATATTCCGGCCGTGTATACGACCGGTGTCGCGTCCCGGGTAGTTGCACGGGAAGTCGTTGGATGCGGCAAGAAGACCGCTGAACGCATCGAGGTGACACAGCACGCGGATGGGGACATCCAGGCGATCATGGAGATCAAGGACGGTGACCGGGCGGCATGTGCCGTAATGCAGCCTGCTACGAACGAGCCGGTGGAAGCGCTGGGTGCGCATCAGTCTATTCCGATGATATTTCTTAAGACATTCCCTGACTCTGAGGGTGGAGATCGTCCTGCCTTGGCGCAGCTCATCTCTCAGCCATATCCGGTCCATCCCCATGTTGACGCAGAGGGCCGTGCCATGGTCTATAGCGGCCCCGGACATCTCGCGTTCGGCTGGCCATCCGACCTTCAGTTGCCTGTTTGCGGCGTTCCATCGTTCAAATTTTCGCGTTATGACTCCGTACTGGAGTACCCGAAGATCCTGAAGACCTACACGTCGGAAGAGTTCGAGGCGGCAGAGGCAGAGGCGTCAGCGGAGAACGTACAGGCAATAAGGGCGATACGCTGACGGGCTTAACACCCCCGTTTATCCTTCAGTATTCTGCTTGATCAAACGTAAAATATTTAAGAAAGCTCTGATCAAGTCCGTCCAGGACTTGTCAGAGGTTTCTTAAGCTTTTGAAGTCCTTTCAATACGGGTCTCCAGATACCGGCCTACCCAAAAGAAACAAGGCACTGCCAGAACACAACAGAAAAAACTGAACCACCCAATCATGTCGTAGCTATACCGGGAAGCAATCAGTCCGCCAACCGCGGGCCCGATGCCGACTGCAAGCCATAACAAACCACCGGTAATTGTAGCCAGACGTCCGGAACGATCCAACTCGGCAGCAGCGCTGAATAAGAGTGGATAAAGAAATAAATATACAAACCAGTAAAGAATAATACTGCCGGTATAGACTGGTATCGTAGTTGAGTTTGTGATCCCGTAACCTGTCGCTCCAAACAAGACCAGGCCACACAATATTGAATTTATACGACCCAGGCGAGTATAAGCCCATGATGCTGAATAAGCCCCCACTACCCCGGCTGCCGTTCCTGTTCCGAGAATCAAACCAATTATTTCAATATCCAATCCAAACCTGCTGACGCCTACTCTTTCCACAAATGCCCAGGTTGTACCAGCGGCAAGATTAAATAATATAATTGTAATAAGTAAGGCCATGTAATAGCCCCAGTTCACCTCTGCCTTTTGCTGCTGAACTATGCTGGGTTCCCTGGGAAAGTTGCGGATCAACAGCAGAGAAATCAATCCTGCTGTCGTAAGAAAGAAACATGCACCACTGAACCCGAAATTCCCAATCGTCATTGACATGAGTGGCTGCGTAATCGCGTAAAGGAGAAATGTTATAGCAGTTGAATAGCCAAATACCTTATCTGGATTTTTAGAGGTTGCTCCTACTGAATTGACCGCCGCATATACACAACCCAGCCCAAGCCCAACACAAAAACGTGTAATGAAGAGATCATAATTCTCCAGGAATAACGGACTGACTGATTGAGCAATCGTAGCAAAGATAACACCGGCGATAGCCAATCTTTGCCGGTTAACATGCCGTATGAACGGTAATACCACGAACGTTGCAACCGGGATGGCGCAAATTTCAAGTGCCAGAATATAGGCTCCGGTAATTTCAGCCACTATTCCCGAGTCCGCTAATATGCCGATTAAAAGCGGGGAGAAATTGGACGAGGTGATGCTGATATACATCCCCGCAGCGACTGCAATTATTAATGCAGTATCAGATTCTTTACTGGAATGCTGCATTATCATTTTTATCTTCAGGTGCACCGCCCTGTTTCAAATCATACTGTGGATAATGGAATTAATTATGCCATTGGCCTAATTTTAGCATGTGCAACTTATGATATTTTTACAATAGACGATATAATATTGCTATATATTTCAGTATGTTACATGATCGACTGAACAGTTTGCAAAAATAAATAGTTTGGCCTATACTTACCAACACTTTATCAAAGATTATTTTTTAAAGATACACATTCTTTGCTCATAAAGCACAAAGCAACAACGGAGATTAACATCATGGCAAAAATGGGAAGACTGACACCCGATCAATGGGGCTCAACCATGCCTGCACACAATCCTGCGTACAAAAAAGGCCCCTGGTATTACCGCGACACCGAAGCGCTGGTGATTACCTACCTGACCGACGAAGATGCGGCGCTGGATATCATGCCGCCGGAGCTCGAACTGATTGAACCCGCGACCGCATTCATGGTGCTCGAAGTCAATAACATCAGCACCAGCGGCGGCCCTTACGGTGAGGTGTACACGGGGATCCTGTGTATGCACGAAGGCCAGGTATACGGTTACACCAACGCTGTATACGTCACGACGGAAAATGCCCTCATCATAGGCCGGGAAGTCTGGGGTTTCGGAAAAAAACTCGCCCACCGTATCGAGTTGATCAAGCACGGTACAGGTGAGATCGAGGGTGTCGTGGAAGTCAAACCGGGTCATATCGCCGCCAAAACCTTTTTTCTTCCCGACAGAAACCTGCCTGCTTCGGAATTGGAGGCACTGCCGCTCGCGGTCCTGAAGGTCATTCCCGACGTCGAGGGCAGCGATACACCTGCCGTGGCACAGCTGAACTCGGTGTTGTTTACCGGCGTCCCCCACAAGGGTCCCGACGGCAAGGACGAGTTATACAACGGTTCGGCATCACTGGAAGTTGACAGAATATCCGATGTGAATTTGCCGGTAGTGCAGATTGTTGACGCCAAATATACGCGCATGACTGCCGACCTGCCTTACGGGAAAGTTCTCAAGACTTATTAAGAAAACAAGACTATCCATCGGGGAGCTTTCAAATTTGCCCGGTACAAAAAGTCACTATATATGCCCTAACTGTGAAGCTATCTGCGGTCTGGAGCTGACGGTTGAAGATAATAAAGTCATTGACATCCGCGGTAACAAAGATGACTTGATAAGCCTGGGTCACGTTTGTCCAAAAGGCGTGGCGCTGATGGAACTGAATGATGACCCTGACCGGCTGAGAACGCCGATGGTGCGTAAAAATGGCAGGCTGGCGCCCGCTGGCTGGCATGAAGCCTTTACAATCATTGATGAGAAGCTCTCTGCCGTAAGGCAGAAACACGGCAAGGAAGCGGTTGCATTTTATGTGGGTAACGCCGCATTGGGCAGCACTGCCTTTGATATGGGTTTTCCAATCCTGTACGAAGCCCTGGGCACGCCTTACCTGTTTACGGCCAACTCTGTCGATGCACTCCCCAAGTTGTTGACCTGCAGTAAAATGTACGGCGATGACTACACCAACCCGGTACCCGATATCGATCGCACCCGGTACTTGTTGATCATCGGCGCGAACCCGATGATTTCCAATGGCAGTCTATGGCTGGCTACCAACTTCAGGAAACGCTTGCGTGACTTGAAAGCGCGTAACGGCAAACTGGTTGTGATCGACCCCCGCCGTACCGAGACCGCAAAAATGGCGGACCAGCATTACCATATTCGCCCCGGCCAGGATCAATATTTCCTGTTGGGCCTGTTACATGTCATCTTTCGCGATGGATTATTGCAGACGGACGATATCGCTTCCTATGTATCGGGCCTCGACGAGATTGAAGCACTGGCAAAACCGGTTTCCCTGCAGCAGGTGTCGGACACTTGTGGGATAGACATGCCCGTTATCGAGACCATCGCCCATGAACTTGCGACGGCAGAAAGTGCAGGCGTTTACGGGCGGGTCGGCACCACCACGCAGAAGTACGGCACTGTCGTCAGCTGGTTGATTGAGGTCATTAATATTGTAACCGGCAACCTGGACAAGCCCGGCGGCATGATGTTTGCCAAGGCGCCGGCGTTTGCTGCCAACACCAGGGGCAAGCCGGGCATCGGTGAACCGCTACCTGAAACAACGTTCCGGACCCGTGTTCGCAATATGCCGGCAGTCTGTGGGGAGCTGCCGGTCGCCTGCCTGGCTGAAGAAATCGAAACACCGGGAGATGGGCGGATTCGCGCCCTGATTACCATGTGCGGCAATCCGGCATCCAGCGCCCCGAACTCGGAGCGCCTGGATAAGGCGCTGGCGCAATTGGAATTTGCCTTGTCGTTTGACATTTATATCAACGAAACCAGCCGCCACGCCGATGTTATCCTGCCTGGGACTCCCACCTTTGAGAAATGCTACTACGGTGCATTTTCCGCCCAGTATGCAGTGCGCAACGTTGTCAGGTTCTCTCCCGCCTTGTTTAAATCACCCGAGGGTTGGGTATCGGATTGGGATGCCTTGTTGCAGGTCAGCGCAATCGCTTCCGGGGCTGGCGTTCAGGACGAACAGGGTTTGCAGGCTATGGAAGACGAAATGATTCGTGAGATGCTGTCCGAGGCGGCAGCCGATGAATACGGGGTGGCCCGGGGCATTGATGTCGACTCGGCGATGCGCCGGCTTTCAGACAAGCGTGGTGTGGAACGCGTAATAGATGCCGGGTTCAGAGTGGGTCCCTATGGCGATGGGTTTGGCGCAAACCCGGATGGCCTCACGCTGGACAGGATTGCATCGCAACCGGATGGTGTGGATCTGGGCGCACTACAGCCGCGCCTGCCCGAAGTGTTGCGCACGCCCAGTGGGAAAATCGACATGGCGCCGGCCACATTTCTGGAGCAAGCCCGGGCACTGCTGCATACACCAGGCCAAAGCCCGGCCCGGGGCGAGTTGTTGTTAATTGGACGCCGGCAGCAGCGCAGTATCAATTCGTGGGGGCACAATGTCGATATTCTGGCGAAAGGTTCATTCCGCTGCACCTTGCAGGTTCATCCGGAAGACGCAAAGCGGCTGTCATTGGAACATCGCCGGCCTGCCAGTCTGAGTACAAGCACGGGCAAGGTCGAAACGCTGGTCGAAATTACCGAAGATATGATGCCCGGTGTAGTGAGCATGCCTCATGGCTGGGGGCACAATAAAGAGGATATGCAACTGAATATTGCCCGACTGCAACCCGGCGCAAACTATAACGCACTGACGGACGAGATGAGCCTGGATACCTTGAGCGGTACCGCCGCACTGAACGCTGTTCCGGTTCAGGTAGCGCCAATTCAGCGGGTTTAAATCACAGGTTGCGTGCAAAATAACTGTTGGATTTTGACTTAACACTCAACCGGGAAACAAATCATGTCAAAAGCAGGAAGATTAACAACGGATAAATGGGGCGCCTATGCGCCTGTTCACAGCCCTGCCGTGCAGAGAAGCCCCTTATATTTTCGCAATACCGAAACCGTTACCATCACCTGGATGACTGACGAAGACGCGATACTCGATATCCTGCCCCCCATGCTCTCACTGCATGAGCCGGCCACGGCATTCATGGTGATGGAGAACAACCACTGGAGCACCGTCGGCCCCTACCGCGAAGTCTTTGCCGGTGTCTTGTGTGAATGGGAAGGAAATGTCTACAGCTACCTGGCCGGGGTCTATTGTACAAGTGAAACTTCCCAGATCGTGGACCGCGAACTTTACGGCTTTGGTAAAAAGCAGGCCCATCGCATCGAGGTGGTCACACACAATGACGGTTATGTAGAGGCTTTAATGGATGTTAAACCTGATGACCGGGCTATCCGGGCCATGATGCGGCCGGAAAAACATGGGGCTTTAGAGGATGGGCCTGCACCGCCACTCATCAATCTGCGTGTGATTGCCGACGTGGAAGGGGGTGATTTACCCATACTTGCACAGTTGGTTACGCTGAATTACCAATCCAACCCGATTCTTGGTTCAGATGGCAAGGTCGAAATATTCAACGGTCCGGGCAACCTGCAGTTCGGCGCTCCGTCGGATTGTGCGTTACCCATTGAAGAACTCATTGCTTTCGAATATGGGCGCGTAAACGCTGAACTGGATTACGGCAAGGTCGAGAAGACATTCACTGCCGAAGAATTACAGGCAATGAATTCAAATATCCTGACGAGCTAATCCGCCTCCAGCACGGCGAACAGCGCTATCTTTATCTCGCTGGCCAGCGCCCGCATCTCCGGGCTGTCGGAATCCTCATAGGAAAACTGGACGCCGAGTCCGTCCAGGATGGCGTGGATGATCCGGGCGATATGCCGCCTGCGCTGAATAGACAGGTCCGGAGAGATCATCTTCAGTTCTTCCGCCACGACCTGCTCATACAGGTCGTTTTCCTTCTTCAGGATCGAAGCCATGTCCGGGTTGTGGTCAGCCAGGGACATCATCATGCGCCAGAGCGAGGTTTCAGGGCTTTTCAACTCGGCGATACCGGCATCGATGATGGCGTCCAGCCTGCCCTTGCGGGTAGACGTCTCGGACACCGCCACCTTCATGCTCTCCGTGTACTTCTCCACCGCCTGGTCAAATATCGCGATCAGCAAATCGTTTTTCGTGGGGAAGTAGTATTGAAGATTGCCGTGGGTAATACCGATCTGGTCCGCAACGTCACGCAGGACCAGGCTGTTTGCCCCTCCCTCAATCAAAGTCTGCTTTGCCGCGTCAATAATCTGCTGCCGGCGTATCTGTCCCTTGGTCCCGGCGACTTTATCGTTCGGTTGCAGCTTTTCCGGTTTTTCCGGTTGTTGTGCTTTCATTATATCGGTATTTATCCGCCAATGATGTTGCATTATACCCGAAAAATGCTTGCGAATAATAGTGCGCCGGCCTAAAATCAAAACCTTGATACAGCTAATGACTAATATATCATAAAGTTATAACCCATTGTTGCCGGGTTGCCGGACAATAATGGCCTAATCTCTTGTTATTGAATCAGGAAGCATACTATGAAACTCGGCGTATTGATTCCCCTTAATCTCTACTCGACCCCGGAACTGATCCGCACCTTTGGCACGACTGCCGAAGCCCTTGGTTTTGATTCGCTCTGGATTGGCGAACACATGGTCATAACGGATAACTACGAGGCAAACTACCCGGTGTCCGAAGACGGCCAGATGCCGTTGGAGAACGTGGAAGACAATGTTGAACTGGATATCTTCACGTCACTGGCCTATCTCGCCGCGCACACCAGCCGGATACGCCTGGGCAGCGCAATCTGTGTCCTGCCGCAGCGCAATCCTGTTTACACCGCAAAAGAAGCCGGAAACGTTGACTGGCTTTCCAACGGGCGCCTGTTGTTCGGGGTCGGCCTTGGCTGGATGGCTGAGGAATTCAAGGTTGTGGGTGCGCCGTTTGAACAACGCGGGGCGCGCACCCGCTCTTATATCGAAGTGATAAAACGCCTGTGGTGTGACCGCGTTTCCGAGTACCACGATGATTTTTATGATTTGCCCCCTTGCCGATTCTACCCGAAACCGGTGCAACGTCCTCATCCGCCCATCATTCTCGCCGGCAACAGCAAACCCAACTTCAGACGGGTGGCGGAGCAAGGCCAGGGCTGGTTTACCATCGGCGCCAACCCGCAGCAACTGGTCCCGCAACTCGAGAACCTGGAAGCGGCGCTGGCAGAGGCAGGACGCCCCAGGGAAGAGATCTCCGTTTACGTCTGCCCTTTCGACCATGAATATGACCACGAGATGATCAGGCAGTATCATGAACTCGGGGTGGATGAGCTTGTGCTGCTGCACTATGCCAAGTCGCCGGAACAGGTGGAAACACTCTTGAACGACCTGGCACAACAATACCTGGAGTTTGTCAGGTCTCTTTAAGTTCCCCGTGCGCGCACTGTTTCACGGTTTACTCACCCACCCGGAACAACAGATATGAAAGGGTTAATGATGGATATGCCGCTCACCATCACCACGGTGATGCGCCATGCGGAAATGTACCACGGTGAGCGGGAAGTCGTTTCCGCGACATCCGAACAGGATGTGCGGAGGGCGTCGTACTCCGACGTGTTCCGCCGCGCCCGCAAGCTGTTCAACGCCATGCAGGCGCTCGGCTGCCGGCCGGGAGACCGTATTGCGACCCTGGCCTGGAACCACCAGCAGCATCTTGAACTCTACTATGGCGTTATCTGCGGGGGTTACGTGCTGCATACCATTAACCCGCGGCTGTTTGACGACCAGATTGCCTATATCATCAACCACGCGGACGACAAGTGGATATTCATCGACCGGGACTTTGTGCCGCTGCTGGAGCGGCTCAGGCCCCAACTCAAAAATGTCAAAGGTATCGTAGTATTGGAGCCGGATGGCGACTTGCCGGAGAGCTTGTCAGCGAATGGATACAGTTATGAACATCTGTTGGCGGACCAGGATGACAGCTGTGCCTGGCCGGAACTGGATGAAAACTCGGCATGCGCCATGTGTTATACCTCCGGTACGACCGGAAACCCGAAAGGCGTGCTTTATTCCCACAGGTCGCTGCTCCTGCATACCCTGTCCGTGTCATTGCTGGATGCAGATGGTCTCGGCCTTAACGACGTCATATTGCCGCTGGTGCCGATGTTTCATGTCAATGCCTGGGGCCTGCCTTTCCGTGCGCCGCTGGTGGGCGCCAGGATCGTGTTCCCCAATCGCTACATGGGCAATCCGCAGGTGGTAAGCAGGCTTATCGCGCAGGAGTCCGTCACTTATAGCGTCAGCGTGCCGACCATCTGGCAGTGGCTGCTCGACCACCTCGACCAGACAGGAGGAAACCTGAAAGGCTTGCGCAAGGCCGTTGTCGGCGGCGCGGCCACCCCGCTGTCCCTGTTCGAGCGTTTCAGGGACGACTACGGGGTCGAACTCACCCAGGGATGGGGGATGACCGAACTCTGCTCCGCCGGCACACTGAACGTGCCTGGGCCCGATTTTGATTCAATGAATGAAGCAGACCGGAAACAATACCCCCTGAAACAGGGCAGACCCATCTTCGGCCTGGAGGTAAAGATCACCGATGATGAGGATAACGCCCTGCCCTGGGACGGCGCCACGGCCGGACACCTGAAGGTAAAAGGCCCGACCGTATGCGAAAGTTATTTCGGGGCGGCAGAAGCGGAATCCGGTGTCGATGCAAACGGCTGGTTCACGACCGGGGATGTGGCAACCATAGACGCGGACGGCACTATCCAGGTCACCGACAGGTCCAAAGACCTGATCAAGTCCGGCGGGGAGTGGATCAGTTCCATAGACCTGGAGAACTGCGCCATGACCCATCCCGCTATTGCCGAAGCCGCTGTGATCAGCGCCGCACATGAGAAGTGGACTGAACGGCCCTTGCTGATTGCCGTTAAAAAACCGGATCAAACCATCTCTGAACAAGACCTCCTGGCCTGGTTTGACGGCAAAATCGCGCGCTGGTGGACGCCCGAAGATGTCATATTTGTCAAGCAGTTGCCATACACGGCAACCGGAAAGATCAGTAAATTATCCCTGCGGGAACAATACGGGGATTATCTCATCACGGGAAGTGATGGGTAATTCTTTACTCGATCTGGTACCAAAAACGTTATATGCTTATTGTTGGACCCTGGAGGCCAGCATCCGAAAACAGGCAGCCGACCCTACACCCAAAAAAGTTGTTCGCCACTATGGCGCTCGTTCCCGGGATCGAACACCAAAAGGTAATGAACTCATCGTCAGATCGAGGTCCGGCGTTTTGACCGGCCGGATATGAACATAGCAATACACATGAAGCGATCCGGGAGTGCTTTCCCGGAGTATCCTGCTATCGCAAAAGGCTCCACGGTTTTGCGAACATACCGTGAAGTGGCGGAACGCGTATCCCGTCTCGCCTTCGCATTGACCGGGCATTTCAAACTTGAGCAGGGAGATCGGGTCGCCTTGACGATGTGTAATTGTCCGGAGTATCTGGAGATCCTGTATGCGTGCTGGCATGCAGGACTGGTCGCCGTACCGGTCAACGCCAAACTTCACCAGAATGAATTCGCTTATATCCTGGAAAACTGTCAGGCAAAGATCTGTTTTGCCACGCACGATCTCGTCGAGACCATAGCTCCGCTTGCAGGGGAAACGCTCGAAGCTGTCGTTGACGTGTCCGCCCAGGATTACCGGCAGTTACTCGAATGTGGTCCTTTACCCATGGTTTCCCGCGAACCGCAGGATCCCGCATGGTTGTTTTATACCAGCGGCACCACGGGCAAACCAAAAGGTGCGGTACTCAGTCATCGCAACCTGCTTGCCAGTTCGTTTTGTTATTTTGCGGATGTCGACCAGGAATCTCCCTGGCGGGTAATCCTGCATGCAGCGCCCATGAGCCACGGTTCAGGTGTTTATGCGCTCGCCCATGTCATGCAGGCAAGTTGCCACGTGATCCCGGAAAGTGGTGGATTTGACGTTGAAGAGATTTATCACTTGATCGAATCCTGGCCTGCCGCAGTATTTTTTGCAGCCCCGACCATGGTGAAACGACTGCTGGATCATCCGGTCGATACCGACACCACCAACCTGAAAACCATTATCTATGGCGGCGGCCCCATGTACCTGGAGGATTGTCTTGCCGGACTGGAACGATACGGACCAAAGCTTGCGCAACTGTACGGCCAGGGGGAGAGCCCCATGACCATCACCGCCCTGAGTTCGCGCATGCATGCAGAGAAGGATCATCCACGCTGGCGCCAGAGGCTTTCATCGGTGGGCACACCACAGAGTGCAGTCCGGGTACGTGTCGCCAACACGGGAGGGGACTGGCTTCCCACAGGAGAAGTGGGAGAGGTGCTGGTGCAAGGAGAAACCGTCATGAACGGATACTGGCGTGATCCGGAAGCGAGTGAGGAAACCTTACGCAATGGCTGGTTGCACACGGGCGATTTCGGATATTTTGACGAGGAAGGATTCCTGACCCTGAAGGATCGCTCAAAAGACCTGATCATCTCCGGAGGAGCAAATATCTATCCACGTGAAGTGGAAGAAGTCCTGATTAAGCATCCTGACGTGTCCGAGGTAGCGGTTATCGGACGACCCGACCGCGAATGGGGTGAGGTTGTCGTTGCCTACCTGGTTACATCTACGGACGAAAAGATTGATGAAAAATGCTTTGATAGTTTCTGCATCGAAAATATCGCGCGCTTCAAGCGCCCCAGGTTTTATCGTACGGTGGACAATCTCCCCAAGAGCAGCTACGGCAAGGTGCTGAAGACAAAACTACGGGAAATGGATCGGGAGTATGGATAACCGGCTTCGAGGCCACGGCGGACGGTTGGAGCGCGTGAATCATTCTGGTACAATTCGAGCATGAAAACCACCCCCTCCCATTATCCCCATAGCGCCCCGGGCAACAAGCGCAGGACAGAAACACTCGAAGCATTTGAAGCGCTCATCCTTGCCGAGGGGTTCTCGCGGCTCAATGTCTCGGAGATCGCCGCGCGTCTCAGGTGCTCGAAACGCACCCTCTATGAACTCGCCCCGAGCAAGAAAACGCTGGTGCTGAAGGCCCTGGACAATTTTTTCAGCCGCATCAGGCAGGAATCCGACCACCTGACCGATAACACCCTGGATCCGGAACGTCAGGTCTACGAATATCTTCAGGTCGGGGTGCGCGCCGCCGAGCGGATGAGCCAGGCTGTGGTCGCCGACATCCACGAATGGGAGCCGGCGCGAACGCTTTGGCGCGAGCACATCAGCCTGCGCGTCGACGGCCTGTGCCGGATTATAGACAACGGTGTCAAGACCGGCGACTTCCGGGAGGTGTTACCGGAATTCGTCGCTGAAATCGTGTTCGCCAGCATCAACCGGTTACGCGAACCTGACTTCAGCGCTTCCACCGGCCTGACGATCTCGGAGGCGTTCCACGAGCTCTACGAAATGCTCCTGCACTCACTCATGCGTCGTAGCGGGCACCTTGAGAGGGAGACGCTCAACTTGTCGCGGAGCGCGGAGCGCCGCACTTACCGGAGAGCAGGTTAGCCCGCATTTGCCGCCTGAATTGCCGACCAGATTTTTGCGGGTGTTGCGGGCATTGAAAGG